>NZ_JBIWDU010000018.1:0-151073 GCF_044762155.1 Neobacillus sp. NPDC097160
TATATTAATAAAAAGATAAATAGTTGGAGAATGTACAGTTATTCATGTATTTTGAAGGCTGTCACAATTTAGTCAAAAATTATTCAAAAAAAGTTCACAAAAATATCGGAAAGTGTGATTTAATATACAGAGAAAGTGTTTTTAAAATCACTACTCTTTTCAATTCTTATTTAGCGTTTTTGAATTAGTAGAAAAATAATTAAACTCGTTTTTATATTTTTGCATCAATACATAGATAAACTAAAATAATTGAGTATTGATATTCCTTGATTGGTGAATATTTGTTAGTAAGGATTAGGAGGAGAAATAAATGTCCAACTCTAAGGCTTTTGGAGATGCGTCCATTGAAAACGGCGCAGCAAGCCTGCATGCAACAATTGAAAAGACCTCTGTTTGGAAAGATTTTATGGCGCTTATCAAAATTGGAATTGTTAATTCCAATTTAATTACCACGTTTACAGGACTTTGGCTTGCACTTCATTTTTCAGGCCAAAGCTTTTTAAGTAATTTGGATATTGTATTTTTTACTGTGGCAGGTTCTTCTTTGATTATTGCTGGATCGTGTGCAGTCAATAATTATGTTGATCGTGATATTGATCATTTGATGGAACGAACAAAATCAAGGCCTACTGTAACAGGGAAGATTCTGCCTGTAAAAGTTCTTGCTTTAGGTATTTTACTGATTGGACTGGGAACACTTTGTTTATTCTTTACTACCATGACTGCAACAGTAATTGGACTGCTTGGAGTTTTTAGTTATGTTTTCCTCTATACACTGTGGTCTAAGCGTCAATTGGTTTCTAATACAATTATTGGGAGTATTTCGGGTGCTGTTCCGCCGTTAATTGGCTGGGCAGCAGTTGATGCGAATCTTGATATTATGGCCTGGGCTTTGTTTGTCCTTATGTTTGTTTGGCAGCCTCCACATTTTTATGCGCTTGCAATGAGGCGAGTGAAAGAATACAAAGCAGCTGGAGTTCCAATGCTTCCTGTTGTAAAGGGCTTCAAAACAACGAAAATTCATATTTTAATTTGGGTTGCGGCCCTCTTGCCGATCCCATTCTTTCTTACCAAATTAGGAATCCCATTTCTAATTCTAGCTACTCTGTTAAATATCGGATGGCTGGCATTAGGGATTTATGGATATAGGATCAAAGATGACATTAAGTGGGCAAAGCTAATGTTTGTTTATTCTTTGCAATATTTAACTATTATTTTTGTAGCGATGGTTATAGTTACATTACTTTAGTTTTGTCTACGATTCTTCCCAGTCATCGAATTATTGATGAACGGAAGATTCAACCTACATACTTCTTTGACCAAACATTATTTTTAAGAATTCATTAGTGAAAGAGGGGTTTGATTAAGCTATGAAAAGGCTTGCAAAATGGCGCCTAATTTCGTTATTTTCGATTTTAGCGCTTGTACTTTCCGGATGTAGCGGTGAACGCTTTGTTTCTGCGCTCCGACCAGCCGGTGAAGTTGCAGACATGCAATATGATTTAATGAAGTTAAGCACCTATGTCATGGTGGGAGTAATCCTAATCGTAATGCTCATTTTTGTTTTGATATTTATTCGTTTTAGAAGAAAAGACGACAAAATTCCAAAGCAAGTTGAAGGAAGCCATACGTTAGAAATTATCTGGACTGCGATTCCTATTCTTTTACTGCTAATTTTGGCTGTTCCAACTGTAGCTGCAACATTTAAACTAGCTGATGTGAAAGAGATGGATAAGAAAAACACTAAAGCTCTTGTAATTAACGTTAGATCACACTTGTATTGGTGGGATTTTGAATATCCTGGGCAAAAAATTGTGACGAGTCAGGAATTAGTCGTTCCAACGAATGAAAAGGTTTATTTCAACCTTAAATCTATGGATGTAAAACACTCGTTCTGGATTCCGGCTGCTGGTGGAAAATTGGATACCAACACGGATAATATCAACAAATTTTGGCTGGAGTTTGATGATAAACGCTCAAATGAAGCAGGAAATCTTTTTTACGGAAAATGTGCTGAGCTTTGTGGACCATCACATGCATTGATGGACTTTAAAGTAAAAGCAATAAGCCGTGATAAATTTGATACATGGGTTACTGCAATGCAGGATGTTAAAGAACCGCAAAAAGCACAAACAGATTTAGCGGCAAAAGGACAGGATATTTTTAATCAAAGCTGTATTGGCTGTCATGCTGTTACACCTGCTAATAAAATGCCAGAAACAGCGCGCATAGCACCAAACTTAACAAACTTTGGTGAAAGGTCTCGAGTTGCTGGTATTTTAGATCATAATAAAGAAGAATTGAAAAATTGGATTAAAGATCCTGAAACCTATAAACCAGGCAATTTGATGACTGGAAAATATGGTGAACTGTCTGATGATCAGCTTGATGCATTAGCAGAGTATTTAATGGGATTAAAGGTTCAGGAATAAGGGGAATTGGTTGAAAGGGAGGTAAAATTGTGAGTACCATTGCTCAAAAAAAAGGATTTGGCGCAACAATATGGGACTATTTAACAACAGTTGACCATAAAAAAATTGCTATCCTATATATGATCGCTGGCGGATTTTTCTTCGTAATAGGCGGACTTGAGGCAGTATTTATCCGTATCCAGCTGGCAGTACCGAATAATGACTTTGTCAGTGCGGGTGCGTTTAACGAGATTATCACGATGCATGGAACAACGATGATTTTCTTAGCAGCGATGCCGCTTCTCATTGGTTTTATGAATGCGGTTATGCCATTACAAATTGGTGCACGTGACGTTGCATTTCCATTTTTGAATGCATTAGGATTCTGGCTTTTCTTCTTTGGAGGTATATTCCTAAATCTTTCTTGGTTTTTAGGCGGAGCTCCTGATGCAGGTTGGACTTCTTATGCATCACTTGCACTACATTCAAAAGGCCATGGAATTGATTTTTACGTATTAGGTCTGCAGATTTCGGGTTTTGGAACGTTAATTGGGGGTATTAACTTCCTGGTTACGATTATTAATATGCGTGCACCGGGAATGACCTATATGAGGATGCCGTTGTTTACATGGTCAACATTCGTTGCCTCTGCGATGATTTTATTCGCATTCCCGCCTTTAACTGTCGGGATTACACTTATGATGTTTGACAGAATGTTTGGCGCTAATTTCTTTGATGTAACAATGGGTGGAAATACAGTGATTTGGGAACACCTTTTCTGGATTTTCGGACACCCTGAGGTTTACATTCTTATACTTCCTGCCTTCGGTATTTTCTCTGAGATATTCGCAATCTTTTCGAGAAAAAGATTATTTGGTTACTCATCGATGGTATTTGCAACTGTGTTAATTGGATTCTTAGGCTTCATGGTTTGGGCACACCATATGTTTACAACTGGTTTAGGTCCTGTTGCCAACGCAATCTTTGCCGTTGCAACAATGGCGATTGGTGTACCAACGGGAATTAAAATCTTTAACTGGCTATTCACGATGTGGGGAGGAAGTGTGAAGTTTACTACCCCGATGCATTATGCCTTTGGCTTTATTCCGTCGTTTGTCTGCGGTGGGGTAACTGGGGTTATGGTTGCTACAGCAGCTGCTGACTATCAGTATCACGATACTTATTTTGTCGTAGCTCACTTCCACTACGTTATTGTCGGCGGAGTTGTACTGGCGATTCTTGCTGCTACACATTTATGGTGGCCAAAAATGTTTGGAACCATGTTAAATGAAACATTAGGAAAAATTACATTCTGGTTTTTCTTCATTGGCTTCCATTTAACATTCTTTATTCAGCACTTCTTAGGTCTTTGGGGAATGCCTCGCCGCGTATTTACTTATCTTCCGGGGCAAGGGTATGAGCTTTCGAATATGATTAGCTCAATTGGTGCTGCATTTATGTCTATTGGTGTACTTGTATTGCTTTATAACATTATTATTACGTCTGTGAAAAATGAAAAGGTTGGCAATGATCCATGGGGGGATGGCAGAACACTTGAATGGGCTATTCCATCACCACCGCCTTTCTATAACTTTAAGCAGCTTCCGCTTGTTCGTGGCTTAGATGCTTTATGGCTAGAAAAAATGGAAGGTAAAAAAGGTATGACACCAGCAGAACCGCTGGGTGACATTCATATGCCGAATGCCTCATTTATTCCATTTATGATTTCTCTTGGATTATTCATTGCCGCATTTGGCGCAATGTATCATGTTGATAAAGTTGCATGGGCACTGCCATTAATGATTTTTGGATTACTTGTAACATTTGGTTCTATGTTTGTTCGTTCTATTAAGGATGATCACGGATTCCATATTCATAAAGAAGAATTACAAGATGAAAAGGGGGCTAAGGCATAATGCACGTTGAAGAGAAAATGACGTATGAAACATGGCCTGCGGCACCGGAGAAATCCACCCTTGAAGCAAAAAATAAATTTTTAGGTTTTTGGTTATTCTTAGGGGGAGAGACAGTACTATTCGCTTCTCTCTTTGCCACCTATCTTGCTTTGAAAGATAAGGTGCCTAATACAAGTCAGCATCTTGCTAAAGATTTATTTGATATGCCGCTTACATTCGTGGCAACGATGCTGTTATTAACAAGTTCGTTAACAAGTGTATATGCTATGTATCATATGAAAAACTTTGCTTTTAAGAAGATGATGGTCTGGCTAGGTCTTACATTCTTATTGGGTGCTGCTTTCTTAGGTCTTGAGGTGTATGAATTTAACCATTATGTGCATGAATATCATCATACCTTTACAAGTAGCGCATTTGGCTCGGCCTTCTATACACTTGTTGGTTTCCATGGTGCGCACGTTGCTTTTGGGTTATGCTGGATCTTAACATTAATGATTCGTAACTCTAAACGCGGATTAAACCTTTACAATGCACCGAAGTTTTATGTTGCCAGCCTTTATTGGCACTTTATCGACGTAGTCTGGGTATTTATCTTTACGGTAGTATACTTGATGGGGATGGTGGGATAACATGACAAATCAGCCATTAAGCTCAAACAACCCAAGTGTAGATCTTGAATATCGCCGCAGGAAAAGTGCGGAGGAGATGCGCTACCAAGTTATTTCCTTCACTCTAATGATTTTCTTAACATTAATCGCGTTCGCATCAGTGGCTATGAAAGGATTTACAGCATGGTTTACCATACCTTTTATACTTCTATTAGCCGCAGTACAAGTAGTTTTTCAGTTGTTTTACTTTATGCATATGAGCCATAAAGGACATGAAGCTCCAACACTATTTCTGTTTAGTGGAGTATTTGTTGGATTCCTTGCAATATTGACATTTCTCACCATAATTTGGTGGTAATCTTTAAGAAAGAAAATCGGCTTTTAGCCGATTTTCTTTTTAGGTATAGAAATTTGAATTCAATTTTTTGTACTTAAAAATTTCAATGGGTATAATAAAGTCAAGATTCTTTTACTATATATTGAGGTGATATCAAGGTGCTTACTTTAGATATTTTTGGTTTTAAAGCCCTTTGGAGCCCGTACTTTTTGTTAATATTAGTTGCTATGACCATAGCTTATTTTCTCATCACGATAACATTTAGATCAAAGTTTGTTGGTAGCGAGCCATTAACAGGCAAACAAGCTGCCTTATTTTTGACAGCGATGATATTATTGTATGCGATTAAAGGTTCACCGCTTGATTTAATGGGTCATCTTATGTTTTATATCCATGGGATTACGATGGTTATTTTAGTATTACTGATTCCTCCTTTGTTCATTTTATCGATTCCTCAATGGTTATGGAGAAGGATTCTAAATGTGAAATGGTTCAACTCTTTATTCAAGCTCTTTACAAAACCTGTGGTTGCCGTGTTATTATTTAACGGTTTCTTTTCCTTCTACCATATCCCAATTGTTTTTGATCACGTCATGCAAAATCGATTTTACCATGGAGGATACTCGATTGTTTTGTGTGTTCTTGCGCTCTTCATGTGGTGGTCATTAATCAGTCCGCTGCCGGAATATCAACCATTAAGCGGGATTAAAAAAGTAGCCTATTTATTTGCAAACAGTATGTTAATTACACCTGCTTGTGCACTGATTATTTTTTCGGATTCTTCACTATATGCAACCTATCATGACCCAGAAGTCTGGGGGCAGGTAATGAGTTTATGTGTTGGGCCATCGGTTTTCTCCAATTTAAATCTTAGCGGGCCGGAATTATTTAGCTCGATGTCATTGGTTGATGATCAACGGCTTGGCGGAGTAGTGATGAAAATAATTCAAGAAATTATTTACGCTGTTGTATTAGCCCAAGTATTTTTTGAATGGTATCGTAAAGATCAAGAAGAATCTGAACGTGAAATGAAGAATCACATTCTTAATCCACATCTTGTTGAATAAACTCCCATTCAATTGGGGGTTTTTTTACGAAAAACTCTGAAAAATTGAAAAGGATAGGGAACTACACTAAAATGAGGGTAGAATATTTGTAAAGAGAGGACAAATGAATGAATTCCATACCGATTTTACCAACGATCAGTACTTCCTTTATTGTTTTAAGCGCTCTAACAGTTGCAATTGGCTGGTGGCAAATAAAACAGAGGAAAATTGAGGCACATAGGAAGACGATGTTTACTGCTGCAATATTTGCACTAATCTTTTTTATTATTTATGCTTCTCGGACCATTTTTATTGGAAACACTTCTTTTGGCGGACCAGACGAGATAAAGATTTATTACACAATTTTTTTAGTTTTTCATATCACATTAGCGACAATTGGAGCGGTATTTGGGGTAGTTTCTATCATAACCGGTTATAAGAATAAGCTTTCTGTTCATCGCAAGCTGGGGCCAGTAACGAGTATCATTTGGTTCTTTACGGCAATTACAGGGGTTGCAGTCTATCTTTTGTTATATGTTTTTTATCGAGGTGGAGAAACGACGTCGATGATCAAAGCAATTCTTGGTTATTAAAAAGGCAGACTTAGGCTGTATAAGGCAACCGAAGAAAAATTTGCTAGAATAGAAAAGTTAAAAATTCATAAATTAATAGGCATTGAAATGAAGTTGATCATGGCTATAAGAAAGGGCGTACGGATCGGAATCCGTACGCCCTTTCTTTTTCTTCATTATAAAGCAAATTTACTTACTTCTTCTTTTACAGTTTCGAGGATCTTTTTGCATTGATTCACGAGGGAAGCTGGGAAGTTCTCGCCTTCGCCATACTCGACGCCGTGTGGATAATAATGTTTACCTAAAATTGGTGTCATCAGTTGAATAGTTGCTTTGTACGTATCGACGTCACCATCAATTGCATCACCTTGAACACGAAGGTAATAGACACCTTCTTTTAATTCAAACTTGCGGTCGTATGTAACACGTTCATAGTCCCATTGTCCTGCACGAACCAAACCATGTTCATGCATGACCTCATCTAAACGGGTCAATTCCGCTTTTAAATTTTCAATTCCAATATTCTCGAATTTCATCATGAATTCCTCCTAAAAACGATTGCCTACCCCAATGTTTCGATAATGGTTTTACAGCAAGTATAATTCATTTTAATAATAGTTGAAAATGTTTCAACTTGCAATGGATAGATTCCTCGAATAAAACAATCCCGCTTTGAAAACTATATTACTGTTAACAAGAATTAAAAAACGTCGGAGGCTAAAAAACATGGAAAAAATACGCGATATTATGACAGATGATGTAGAATGCTGTACATTATTAGATAATATGTTTGAGGTTGCAGTAAAAATGAAAGAGCTTAATGTAGGAGCCATCCCAATTGTTGATCAGGAAAAACTTGTCGGCATGATTACAGACAGAGATATTGTAATCAGGGGAGTTGCTGAAAAACATCCCGGTTCTTCTAAGGTAGAAGATATTATGAGTCAGACACTCATAACCGTGACACCGGATACCTCTAGTAAGGATGCAGCAAAGTTAATGGCTGAGCATCAAATTCGCCGATTACCTGTAGTGGAGAATGAAAACTTAATAGGAATTGTTTCACTTGGTGATTTTGCTATCCGTGAATTAACGGATGACCAAGCAAAAGAAGCGTTGACAGAAATTTCTGAGCAAAACTATAATGGTGTTCAACACTGATATTACTATCAGAAAATTAACATTTTTCAGGTAAAACAGGTACGCGGCGTACCTGTTTTATTAATAAAATGTTAATTTATCCGCCAATTTCGACAATGCCTATTACTAATCTGTTCATAGGTGATATAATTAATTTATCCATACATATAATATTTATAAAGTATTAGAGAGGGTGAATGCCTCTGCGGACTCTTGTTAGAATTCTGATACTCTCAGTGGTTTTCTTAACAATTGGTTTTTATGTTAGTATAAATGAAAAAAATGATAGTAATGTGTTGATTAAAGAAGATCATCCCCTGGAAATGAAACAATCTTTGCCTCAAGGACCTGAACAACAGGCAAGTAATAAAACATCCTTAGAAAAACCAAAAGAAGGTTTAGCATTATTAATTGGACAAGATGTAACTGTGTTAGACAAGGAATTCGGAACTCCTGAAAGGATTGATGAATCGTTGTATGGCTATCAATGGTATATTTATAATCAGAATTATAACCGGTATTTTCAGGTAGGGGTTGAAAATAATCAAGTTGTGACTATATTTGCAATTGGAGAAACTCTAGATGTTGCTCCGTTTGAAATCGGACAGCCTGTTGAGGAAATCTTTAATACGCAATTTTTTGATACTAATATTAATCTAGAAGTTAACGGAAATACCTACAGGTTTGAATTGAATGATACCGATTTAAATCTCCGTCCTATGGTTAAGATAGGGGATATTTATGTGCAGCTCTACATCGATAAGTTTACCGGGAACCTCTCAAGTGTGCGCTTTTTGAATGCAGAAACCCTAATCAAACAGCGTCCTTACGAACTTGTTTACCATGGTGATTTGCTCAAAGCAGCTGAACCTAGTGTGGATGCATGGGAACTGATCGAAAATGGCATGGCTAAAGAGATTTTTGATATCACTAATGCCTTACGAGTTAAGAATAAATTGAAACCGTTAATCTGGGATGATATGACAGCTGAAGTTGCATACGGGCATAGTATGGATATGGCTGAAAATAATGATTTTTCTCATACCTCAAAGAAATTTGGCGACCTGACTAATCGATTAAAAACAGCAAAAGTCGCATACATTAATGCCGGTGAAAATATTGCCGCAAAATATACGGATGGCCCAGCCGTTGTGGAAGGGTGGTTAAATAGTAAGGTGCATAGGGAAACATTATTAAATAAAGATTATACCCATCTTGGTGTCGGGGTATATCAAAAATATTATACACAAAACTTCATCCAAAAAACGGAACAATAACAAAAGCGCAATACCTTTGGTGAAGGGTCAAACAAGAAAAAGGTGACTGGACAATCACCTTTTTTCAATTTCATAATGATTAAATAAAAATTTGCTGCCTTCCCAACTGCCGTATACTCGAATGACTTCTCCCACGGTAAATGAATCTGGGTTCACGTTTTTGGTAATAGGAGTTACCTTTTTCGCGGTGATTAATTTCGTTGCCGTTCGAAGCGTTAGTGTTTGTACATATATGTATCGGTGGTAATAAAAACGCTCCCTCTCTCCAACACTGCTTTTAACTTCTCCTGTTAAAACAGCCTCATGCGGTACATTATTAGCGGCAAGCCATTTCGCATCCTGCTCTTTCATCTCTTTTCTTGTCAGCCAGAAAAAGTAAAGGCAAATGATCGGGATCACAATGGCGGTAACCATTTTGATTAAAACGCCTCCACTTATTATTTTTTAATAATAAAAAAAGTGCCTGTTGCATAGGCGATTTTTTTTCCGTCACTACGATATGCTTCTCCAGATATAACCATCGTATGGCTGCCTTGATGAATAATTTCACCTTTACAGCGAAGTGACTCGCCTATTCCCGGCGCAATATAATGAATATTAAGCTGATTTGTCACAGCGCCCAATCCTTCCGGCAGAAGTTGATTGGCTAATACACCCATGGCCGTATCGAGAACCGTCGCTGTGATCCCACCGTGGACAATATCTAGGTTATTATGAATCACGGGATTAATTGGAATCGTGATTTCACAGGAATTTTGCCCAAAACTTCTTTCCATATGGAGAATCGCATCAATAAAAGTGCTCCTGTTTCGCTTAATTTTTTTTTGGACGCCTTCTAATAGGCTGGCAATAGCCTGTAAGTCAGTTTCAGAACCAGTTTCAAGACATGATTCAAGTAATTGACGCAATTCGTCTTTCATATTTGATACCTCTTTCATTTCTTTATCTTTTGACATCTTACCACTAAGAAGCATAATAATAAATCATTTCACACCGATTTGAGATTCACATTTCATCCTTTCCTACATATTGTATTATTGGCGATCAATATGGGCAGAGGTGAGAAAAGTGACGCAAAAAGAATTGCACCCTTCCGTGCTCAAATTCAAAGAATTTGTAAAAAATAATCCCCAAATCATCAAAGAGGTTCGGAATGGGAAGGCAACATGGCAAGAGTTATTTGAGGATTGGTACTTATTGGGAGAAGAGGATAAACGCTGGGAAGCCATTGGTACGGAAAATGGTTCAGCCCCTGAAAAAACTAACGAGTCCAAGGGAGATTGGATGTCAAATATTGCGGGTATGGTAAAAAAGATGGATCCAAATCAAATGCAAAACCATATTAATAACTTAAGTCAGGCATTAGGAGCCATTCAGGGTGTTATTTCACAATTTCAGGGTGGTAATGCTGCGGCGGGATCTGTAAAGCCGCAAGAAGGGCCAAAGAATCCTTTTGCATTTCGAAAAGACTAATGGAAAGGAATAGTAACCAATGCGAAGAGATGTACTGGATTATTTAGAACGTCAGAAGGACCTAAAGCAATTTGTTCGTGAACAGCCGCAATGGTATCGGAAACTGTCAAGAAACCCTTATGATTTACAGGCGCTTGAGGTTGCCTCATTACACTATTATAAAAAGACAATACCCGATCAGGTAGAAAAGTTTTCTAATAGTGTCCAAATGGCTTCGATGATGTATTCCATGTTTCAGACCATGAAAACACAAAGCTAACAAGGGACCACATAAATTGATATGTGGCCCTTTTTTTGCTTATTGGAATAAGACTAAAAAATATAAAGGAGGCGAACAATACATAAATAAAGGAGTGATAGGATGAAGAAGATCATACCATTTTATATTCTATTTATCCTGCTGACAGGAATCATTTGTGGATGTCAGAAGGATTTGCCAAAACCAGAAACGAAACCGAAAATCGTGTCACTGAATCGGTCAAATATTTTACATGCTGAAATTGTCCCAGTTTTTTATCAATATTCAAAGGAATTTCCTTCATTATTTGTGCAGCATGAGACAAAAGGAAATCAAGTTTTAGTCGAGTGTATTGTTAATGGAATCAGCTTTCGGGAATCAGATCATTCCAAGCAAAAGGTTGGAAAAATGATTGTTTGGGTTGATGGGAAAAGGAATTCAGAGGTAACTTCAGCCGCGTTTATTATTAAAGGTCTTTCTCCTGGAGGGCATAAATTGAAGCTTGAAGTGGTGAAGCTGAATAATGACCCATATGGATTAACAAAAGAGTTTATGGTAAATATCACTAGGTAGATGGAATTTTTCGCTTTCTCCACACTTTCATGGTAAAATAGCGTTGGAGGTGGGCGGAAGTGCTTGCTACTATTGAGAGAATTGAGTTATTGGAAAATGCTGAAGGCTTAGCTAAGATGGTATTAGATTCTGATATAGCGGAACAATACCAAATTTGTTTATATAAAATGCAAAATAACAAGGAAACAAAGCGGAAAATAAACCAATTTGTCAGCTTAAAAGAACTTTATGAAGAAGTTCAACGTTTTGGGAAATACCATCCAGATTATAAAAGGGTTATGATGCAAATTCGTGAATATAAACGGGAAATGGATTTAGACCCGTTTGTAGCAGAGTTCAAGCTGGCTGAAAATGATCTACAAAGTCTCTTGGATCAAATCAGCATGTTAATTGGCAGTGCGGTATCAAAACATATCAAGGTACCATCAGGGAACCCATTTTTTGATAGCGGTCACGGCAGCGGCTGTGGAGGCGGCGGCAGCTGCGGGTGTGGATGAATAAAAAGTTTGAATTGAAATAAAGCATTTTAATGTGCTAGACTTATGTAAAATGATGGTTTTGCTGAAGGGGAAAAAAGTATGTTTGTTCAAAGACAAGGATTAGTTGTTTGGCTGTACTCTTTAAAACAAGCTAAAATGCTAAGGCGCTTCGGAAATGTTCATTACGTGTCCAAAAAACTGAAATATGTCGTTTTGTACTGTAACCAAGAAGAAGTAGAGGGAATCATGGAAAAGTTAAATTCTTTTTCATTTGTCAAGAAAGTAGAACCTTCATATAAGCCATTCTTAAGAATGGAGTATGAAAATTCTGCTCCAGATAAAGCCAAGGAATATGATTATAAAATGGGAATATAAAAAGGTGAGGGTTTTCGAACCCTCACCTTTTACTGTTTTAGAAACTTTATAAAAAAAACCCTGCAGAAAATTCTGCAGGGTCCTTCCACATCCTCATAAAGGATAGAAGGCAAAGGGAGAGGAGAAACCGGAGGAAGAACTTATGGGGAAACGTAAGTCTTCTCCGCGGTTGGCAACAACATCCTCGAATTGATGTTGTTAATAACATTATTTCCACAACATAAAACCTTATACGTCAATTTTATTAATTTTTCCATTTTACCTGTATTTTGCTGAAATCAACTAAATAGTAATAAAGATCTTCATAACAGATTGTCTACTTTTTATAAATTATGATAGGATGGATAAAGAAAAATTATTTCCAATAAAAATGTGGTGATATATCCGTGAGAGTGGTTTCAGGTATTTGTAAGGGAAGACCTCTTAAAGCTGTTCCAGGAAATACGACACGTCCGACGACGGATAAAGTGAAGGAAGCTTTATTTAATATGATTGGTCCTTATTTTGATGGTGGAATTGGTTTGGATCTTTTTGCCGGCAGCGGCGGATTAGGTTTGGAGGCGCTGAGCAGGGGGTTAGAGAAGGTTATATTTGTTGACAGAGAGGCAAAGGCCATCCAGGTGATCCATGAAAATATTAAAGCCTGCAAATTAGAAGGTAAAACTGAGGTTTTTCGTAATGACGCTGATAGAGCGTTAAAGGCGCTAATAAAAAGAGAAATCTGTTTTGATTACATATTTTTAGACCCGCCCTACAAAAAACAACAGCTAATCAGTTTAATGGAAAAAATGGATAGGCAAGACTTAGTAAAAACAGATGGAATTGTTATTTGTGAACATAGTTTTGATGTTGAACTACCACAAAAGGTGGGGAGATTTTCAGAAATTAAACATGAACAATATGGGATGATCGCTGTAACAATTTATTCGAGAGTGAGTGGGGAATAAGGGGGGGTTAATTTGGCTAGAATAGCCGTTTGTCCAGGGAGCTTTGATCCGATTACATATGGCCATTTAGATATCATTAGAAGGGGTGCCAAAGTATTTGATATGGTCTATGTGAGCGTTATGAACAATTCAGCAAAAAATCCGTTATTCAGCGTTGAGGAGCGGATTAATCTTATTGAAGCTGTAACCAAAGATCTTCCAAATGTTAAGGTAGATGAACATTCAGGTTTACTTGTTGATTACGCCAAGGCTGTCAATGCGAATGCCATCATCCGTGGCTTGCGGGCGGTTTCTGACTTTGAGTATGAAATGCAGATTACCTCGATGAATAGGGTCTTAAATGAAGATATTGAAACCTTTTTTATCATGACGAATAATCAATATTCCTTCTTAAGTTCTAGCATTGTGAAAGAAGTAGCTAAGTATAATGGCGATATTTCAACACTGGTTCCGCCGATTGTAGAAAAAGAATTGCACAAAAAATATAAGCGGTAATAGAGCTAGGCGTTTGCCTAGCTCTTTTTTAACCGAGTAAACAAAATGATGATGTACACGAAAAGTGAAAAGATGGTAATTAACGGTCCAACCTCAATCAATTTATGGTAAAAATGATTTGCCCATGAACCGTCTTCAAAAAAACCAACGGGCAATGCGTTTGAAGGCTGCTCCTTATTATTAAAGTGTACATATATAGGTTTCCACAGAATTAAGGCAAAGAAACTGGCGAAAATACCGTGGATGATTCTTGCAATAAAAAACGGCTGAAATCTAATATCTGTTTGCGCTAAGATACTGGCAACCTGTGCTTGGACACTAAAACCGCTAAAAGCGAGGATAAAACTTGTAATCATCGCCTTTTGTAAAAGAGTGGCGTCTTGAACCTGACTGGTTAATTGGCTACCTAAAGTGATTTCAAATAATCCGGAAATATAGGGGATACTTAGCATTTCCGGGAATGACATGGCGGAAAGCAGCACCTCAACTGATTTAGCCAATGTCGCCGTAATATGTAAATGATAAAGTAATTTGTTAATCACCGAGAATAAAATAATAAAGCCGCCAACCATTAACAGTGTTTGAATCGACGAATTAACGGCATCACCTAAAAGCTTACCAATTGGCCGATTGTCTTTTAATCTTGTTTGATGCAAGGCAGATACTGCAGATCGAATTTTGAATTTTTTTCTTTTTTCACTGGCTTCTTCAGGCGATTCATTTCCATAAAAGCGCATAATAATACCTACACAAATATTCCCTAAATAATGGGAGAATGCAAGGAGCACCCCTAAATGTGCGTTATAGAAAAAACCTACCGATACAGCGCCAAAGATAAACAGTGGATTAGAGGAATTGGTAAATGAAACCAGCCTTTCAGCCTCAATTTGAGTTAATTGTCCCTCTTGACGTAATCTTGCGGTAAACTTGGCCCCTGCCGGGAATCCTGAGGCCATGCCCATTGCCCATACAAACCCGCCCACACCTGGCACTTTAAAAAGTGGTCTCATGAAGGGCTCTAACAAAACCCCAATGAATTTGACAACGCCAAAACCAATCAACATTTCGGAAACAATAAAAAAAGGTAACAGAGAAGGAAAAACGATTTCCCACCACATATTAAGGCCTCGGATAGATGCTTCAAATGACTCTTGTGGATAGGAAATAAGCGAGGCTGCTAAAATCGTAACAGAAACGGATAAAAAAATTGTTTTTAGTTTTGACCGAAACAATGAAGGGACCTCCTTCCTTACGCATTGCTCAAATCGTGCAAATCAATTTTATCAATGCTAAAATAAATATTATTCTCGATTAAATGTCAATAACCCTTGTCCTCATATATATCAAATATACTCATAGAACGTTAAATTAGACCATAAGATTGAACGAGATTTCTATTCATTGATATAGGAGGTCAAGCGATATGGAGCACCCAAAAATAGGCTTGGCATTTGGTTCAGGTGGTGCACGCGGGTTTGCTCATTTAGGAGTTATTATGGCATTGACAGAAGCAGGAATCCCGATTCATCTAATCGCGGGCAGCAGTATGGGGGCACTTGTAGCCAGTTTTTATGGGGCAGGAATTGACTTGGACCGGTTATATAAATTATCAACCTCCTTTAAAAGGAAATACTTTTTGGATTTTACCGTTCCAAAAATGGGTTTGATCCAAGGAAAGAAAATCAAAGAATTTATCAGGGTTTTTACCCATGGGAAAAACATTGAGGAGCTTTCACTGCCAATCAGTATTGTGGCAACAGATTTATTGACGGGAGAAAGGGTCATTTTTCAAAAGGGACCTATTGCCGAAGCAGTACGGGCAAGCATCTCCATTCCTGGTATTTTTGTGCCGGAAAAATATAATGGAAGAATTTTAGTGGATGGCGGGGTGACAGATCGTGTTCCTATATCGGTTGCAAAAGAGATGGGGGCGGATATTGTCATTGCAGTGGATGTTTCAAGAGTGAAACGGAACGCTGAAATAACCACCATTTACGATGTCATCATGCAAAGCATTGACATTATGCAAAGTGAAATCATTAACAACCGGGAAACTTCTGCTGATGTTATGATCAGACCCTCTGTTGAAATGTATAGCTCACGAGCCTTCACACATCATGAAGAGATTATCAATATCGGAAAGGAAGAAGCAAAAAAACATTTACAGCAAATTGAAACCGTTATTGAACAGTGGAAGGGGAAACATTAGCGATGCGTAAAAAAATTTATATAGGTACCTCATTATTGATAGCTATTATCCTTATTGGCGGGATGTATTATTCTTTACCATACTATGTATCAAAACCAGGTATGGCCAAAGAGCTTGGGCCAATTATAACGGTTGAAGACGGCTATAAGGATGAAGGAAACTTTATGCTCACAACCGTTAGAATGGGAAGAGCTAATATCTATTCCTATTTGGAAGCAAAACTCCGAAAATATGAAGAAATATATCCATTGGAAATGATTTTATACAAAAAAGAAACAGAGGAGGAGTACAATGCCAGACAGCTTCACCTGATGGCGGGCTCAAAACTAAATGCGATAGAGGTTGCCTACCGTAAAGCAGGCCTGCCTGTTGATTACAAATATAAAGGTATCTATGTCGTACAGGTAGTACCGGGAATGCCGGCAGAAGGGAAACTTCATGCAGGTGACCGTATTTTTAAAGTAGATGGGCGAGAGTTTCCTTCCTCGGGAAAGTTTATTGAATATGTTGGCACAAAACATGCAAACGATAAGGTCACATTAACTTACTCAAGAAATAAAAAAACGGACACAGTCACCCTAAGTCTTCAGCCATTTAAAGAGGACCCCACAAAAATTGGGATTGGCATTTCGCTTGTGGACGATAAAGAAATTATTGTTGATCCAAAGGTAAAGGTGAAGACGGACGAAATTGGCGGTCCATCCGCTGGGCTAATGTTTTCTTTGGAAATTTATAACCAATTAACGAGTGAAGATTTAACAAAAGGATACCAAATTGCAGGCACAGGTACGATTGATGAGGAGGGGATTGTAGGTCCAATCGGCGGAATTGAACAGAAAATTGTTGCAGCCGACAAGGCCGGCGCGGAAATCTTTTTAGCTCCAAAGGAAAAAGGAGCAAAGAATTCAAACTATCGGGCTGCAATAAAAACAGCTCGCGATATTCATACAAAAATGAAAATCATTCCAATCGATACATTCGATGAGGCAGTTGACTATTTAGATAAACTGCCTGAAAAGTAAAAGAAGATGATGCGAATAGCATCATCTTCTTTTACTTTATATAGATAGGCGGCTGATTAAATTCCTGCTTGATCAATTCATTTTTCACCTGATTTGGAATACCAAGGGAATAAATACGGGCAGCTTTAATATCAAGGGTAATCTCATGGCCTTTAAAAGATGAGAGCTTGGATACGAGGGGAAGACTAAACTCCCTTTTCTTCCTATTCAAATATTCTTTTCCTTTGCCGGTCATCCCTAAAAGTCTTAAATAGGAAGCTTTTACCGGGTAGCTTGTGATGTCTACTTTTTTTGTATTCGTTAAAATATGAACGCACAATCGTTGCAGCCTCGTCCAGGTATACCGTTTCGTTTTCACTTTTTGCATAAATTCATAAAAGCTCCCTGCCTCTAAAGCTGCGGCCAGTAATCTGTTCTCAAGTCCTTCTTCCACCTCATAGACTTCTCTTAGTTCGTCTGGGCTACAGTGGAGAAGACGGAATTGCAGATAGCTCCAATAATTTTCCCATTGGTGAAATACATGAAAATGTTGCAGATATTCTTTTAGCAATAGTTTTGTTGGTCCAGGGACATATTGGTCAACTTCAGTTTTACCATCCACATCTGAGAAAATGGCTTTTCGGATACTCGTCGCACTTGCAATCGTTTCGGAGGCAAAATGTTCATCGTGGTAGTCGGCATTTTTTCGCGGCACTGTCAATGGCCTCAACATACTCTTTTGTTGGTTAATTGCTTTTATGTATTCAAGCCCTAGAATATTGTTCGGTTTCGCTAAATCCAAATATTTTTTTGAATCAGATAATTGCTGAAATGCAAGGGATACAGCTTTTGGGTAACTGACACCTGTAGCCATAAATTGATGAATATGATCCTCAAATGGCTGTTGCTGCTCCTGTAAAAATTCGATTGTATAATTAAAATCGGAAATATTTCCACTCTCACTACCAAAACAGATCGATTCACAGCAAGCAGCATCAAGAATTGACACGGCTCCATTTGCAAAGGTTTCTGCCTTCTGCACGGCAAAGCGGTAGGGCAGTTCAAAGACGATATCAACTCCATTTAGTAACGCCATTTTCGTGCGGTACCATTTGGAAACAAGAGCAGGTTCCCCTCGTTGCAAAAAATTCCCGCTCATGACGGCAATGACAACGTCAGCATCCGCAACTTCCTTCGACGCATTTAAATGGAAGGCGTGCCCGTTGTGAAAAGGGTTATACTCGACAATTAAGCCAACAGATTTCATTTCATTTCTCCTTGTAATAAATTATTAACATTATAGCAAAAATCTAAGGAAACCAATCAAATTTTATGGTAAGATGTTTTAGATGTTTGTAAAGGGCTTAACTGGATACACTATAATGGAAAAACTCTTTTCCAGTGAATTCTATTGAGTGAAAAATCACCTGACGAGGTGTAAAGAAAAAACATTGACAAAAATATTTTCGAAGGCTATAATTACCTTTGTTGCCTTGGGGTGATTCAATTGAAATGGACATTAAGTCAATTACAAAAATATCGAAACAAGGAATTTTTAGTTGATGAGATGGTTCTTGTGGACGAGATTAAACAAGACGATCCCACCATTCGAGACGTTTCTCCGATGCATATTACAGGTCGGGGAGATATCGATTCAACGAAAGTGACATTCCATTTAAAAATCGAAGGTCATTTAATCCTTCCTTGTTCTCGTACTTTAGTGGATGTAAAACTTCCAATTAATGTCGAAACAACTGAAACTTTCCTCTTACAAGGTTCAGTTTATGAAACTGAAGAGGAAGCATATCAAGTAAAGGGCGATGTGATTGATGTGTTGCCAGTCATTCGCGAAATTCTTTTACTTGAGGTTCCGATGCAAGTGTTTTGCGAGGATGTAGAGTCTGAAGATGCTGCTCCGATGTCCGGTAAGGATTGGGAAGTAGTAGCTGAGGAAGCAAGGTCAAAAAAGATGGATCCGAGACTTGCGGGACTTGCAAAGTTTTTTGACGAAAACAATTCTACCGAATCATAATCGGCAAATCTAAGAAGCAAAGTGAAGAACCAGATTCCTGGCCTTCATTACTTTCTTAATACTCTTTAAGGAGGTGGGAAGAATGGCTGTACCTTTTAGAAGAACTTCTAAAACGGCAAAAAGAAAGCGTCGTACTCATTTTAAATTAAACGTACCTGGTATGGTAAGTTGCCCAAACTGTGGTGAAATGAAACTTGCACACCGCGTATGTAAAGCTTGCGGAACATACAAAGGAAAAGACGTTGTTAACGACTAATTTCCGTTAGGATAGAAAGCACAAGGGTGGCATAACCCTTGTGCTTTTGTCGTTTCTATACATACTAACAGCCTAAATTTAATCATTACTAGTGAAAAAATCTGTTATGAAAGGACGAGATAGATTGTCATACACCATCGAAAAACGAGAGAAGGGTTATTTATTATTTACGATAACAAGAAGTGAAAAAAGAAATGCCATTAACTATGAAGTGATGAAGGGGTTAAGAGAGGCAGTAAATAGGGCTGCTGTTTCAGATATAAAGGCACTTATTATTACCGGAGAGGGATCTCAAGCCTTTTGTTCCGGAGGAGATTTATCCGTTTTTCATCTCCTTCATACGAAGGAGGAGGCCTATCCTATGCTTTCGATGATGGCTAATATTCTTTATTCGCTGCTTACCTTGCCAATTCCGACCATTGCTCTCATAAACGGGACAGCCATAGGGGGCGGTTGTGAGCTTGCGGCAGCCTGCGATTTTCGTTTAGCGCGAAAAGGGATAAAAGCTGGGTTTGTTCAAGGTAATCAGGCCATCACCACGGGCTGGGGCGGCGGTTCTATCTTAGCGGAAAAACTTTCAGCAGCTTGTGCGATGAAGCTTTTAATGGAAGCTGAGTTACAAACAGCTGAAGATTTAAAAAATGCTGGCTTTTTCAATGCTCTCTTCGAAAATGACTCCCTTCAAGCATGTGAGGTATTCATTGATAAAATGGTAACGAAGGATGTAAGCGTACTCCAATCCTATAAAAAAGTTTGGACTAGAAAGTGGGAGGAAACCAAGCTGCGTGAGAGAATAGAGGAAGAAGTACGAAATTGTTCGCTCCTATGGGAAAGTGATGCCCATCATAACTACGTAAAAACGTTCATGAGTAAAAAAAACAATGGATAAAGAATAAAAGACAACTCTTATATAAGTCTATCTTTTCTAGTAGATGCATATGTATTATAAAAACACTAGGAGGGATTTCTGATGTCACCAACCAGACAAGATGCATGGTCCCAAGATGAGGATTTGTTGCTTGCTGAAGTTGTACTAAGGCATATCCGTGAAGGCGGAACACAACTGCAGGCATTTGAGGAGGTTGGCAAACAGCTTTCGAGAACTTCAGCAGCCTGTGGTTTCCGTTGGAACTCATATGTACGTAAGCAATATAAGTCAGGAATTGAACTTGCTAAGAAGCAGCGGAAGGAGTTAAAGAAACAAGAGACTCCTGTTGAGAGAGTGGCTATTCAAGAGGCGGCTAACGTGGAAATTGTTCAGTCACCACCAGGTTGCGAACAGGGAAGCACTATTACATTTCCAGCCGTTATCCACTTTTTAGAGGGACTCCAAAAGCAAGCTGGTACTTCATCAAGTTTTGAAGAGGACAGGAAGAAATCCTTTGATAAGATTAAAGAACTGGAAAAAAAGGCTTACTATTTGGCCGCTGAGAATGAAAGACTGTTAAAAAATTTAAAGGCCATAGAAGAAGATTACCGTTCGTTAATTGAAATTATGGAAAGAGCCAGAAAAATGGTCGTCCTTCAAGATGAGGACCGACAGCAAAAAGTAAAATTTCAAATGGACAAAAACGGCAATCTTGAAAGAGTGGAAAAATAGCAAAAAGCGGACATTTATGTCCGCTTTTACACAATATTATTGTTGTTGTAATTCCACACCCTCTGGAAACCAGACTAGTGGATTTTCTCCGCGGTCACGCTCCATATCGTAATCAACATTTGTAAACTCCATGTATTCCCAAAAACTTCTAGATTGCACTCTAGGATTTGTCTTAATTGGAAGTCCAAAGCCTTTTGCAAATTCTACAAGGACCTTACCGAAGCCTTTGCTTTGATAATCAGGTAGTACTTCGAGCTTCCATAATTCTAAATAGTTTTGTGGTGGATAGAAATAGCGATCAAATTTAGCATCAATTTGATATAAACTCATTCGTGCTACTAGTTTGTCCCCGAAATAAATCCCGTAAAAAGGTGACTCACTATCATTATCAATCATATTTGCTTCAAGGTCTTCAAGCATCGATAATTCTTGAATCCCATATTCTTTAAATTTTTTAAATTCTTCTAGTGTTTTGAAATTTACTTTTAGTTTTTCCACTTTTGCCACCATCGTAAAACCCCCTAAAAATGATATCCTGCTATCAATCATTTGGTGAAGAAAACACACAATGAAATAATTTTTGCACTATTCAAATGAATTACTCTCATTATATAACAAAAGCACAAAAATTTCTTCAAATAACTTCAGGAAGCGTTTTCAAAATTTGCAGGAAATTCGCAGAATGATGTAGAAATTTAATAGGGATGGCACAAAGGGAATAAGAAAGGGGTAAAAATGTGCAAAAAATTTTAATTGCCAATAGAGGAGAAATTGCCCTTCGGATTATTAGAACCTGTCATGTGATGGGGATTGAAACGATTGCTATTTATTCTGAAGCCGATAAGGAAATGCCTTATGTAAAAGCGGCAACAAAGGCTGTTTGTGTGGGGGAACCACCTGTTAACAAATCCTATTTACAAAGTGATAAAATTTTAGAAATAGCAAAAAGCGAAAAAGTAGATGCTATCCACCCTGGATATGGCTTTTTATCCGAAAATGCCACATTTGCCAAAAAGGCTATTGATGAAGGGATTATTTTTATCGGACCGAAACCTGAAACCATTGAGTTAATGGGGGATAAAATTGTTTCGCGCCAAACAATGGAGAAGGCCGGTGTCCCAGTGGTACCTGGCAGTGGAAATAGTCTAAAAACTATTGAAGAAGCTATGAGTCTTGCTGAGGCGATCGGATACCCAGTTATGCTAAAGGCAAGCGGCGGTGGCGGTGGTATTGGAATGGTGCTTTGTGAAAATGAGCAAGCGCTCGTTAAGTCTTATGATTCGACAAAGTCGAGAGCAATGGCTTATTTCGGTTCAAGTGAAGTGTTTATTGAAAAATATATTGCTGATGGCAGGCATATTGAAGTTCAGGTGTTTGGAGATCACACTGGAAACATCGTCCACCTTTTTGAACGGGATTGTTCCATTCAAAGAAGGCATCAAAAGGTTGTCGAAGAATCACCATCACCGTTTCTGTCTGAAAAAGTCCGACAAAAAATGTTTGAAACTGCGGTAAAGGCTGCTCGGGCTGTCGAATATTCAAACGCCGGAACGATTGAATTCATTGTCGATGAAAATGAAAATTTTTATTTTCTTGAAATGAACACACGACTACAAGTGGAGCACCCTGTGACCGAAATGATTACGGGACTTGATTTAGTCAAATGGCAAATTCTCGTTGCGGAAGGTAAGACATTGCCTTTGTTGCAATCTGAGATTATCTCTTCAGGCAACGCTATTGAATTTCGGCTTTATGCCGAAGATCCAGTTCGCTTTTTACCATCACCAGGAAAAATCACGACGCTTAGTTGGAATCGAAAAGTGGGAGTGAGAATAGATTCAGGATATGAAGCAGGCGGAACGGTGACACCATTTTATGATCCGATGATTGCCAAATGTATTTTTCATGGAGCGTCAAGACTCGAGGCATTGGCGGCGGCAGAAAATTTCTTTAAAGAGGTAAAAATTGAAGGAATTAAAACAAATGCACCGCTTTTCTTAAATATTTTAGCAAACGCCGACTTCAGGAATGGGTCGTATACCACAAGTTTTCTAACAAAAAAATTAGTGAATGAAGGAGAGAGATAACATGAAAGAAATCACAGCAACTATGGCGGGTACTGTATTAAATATTTTCGCATCACAAGGAGACGCAGTGAACCCGGGACAAGAAGTATTAATGTTAGAATCAATGAAAATGGAAATTCCAATCGAAAGCGGTATCGAAGGTGTTGTTCAGAAGGTAAAGGTCAGCATTGGGGATTTCGTAAACGAAGGCGATGTATTAATCGTTCTAGAATAGCATTTTATTGAGGGGGAGCATTATGGCAGCAACTAATACGTTAAATCACCATTTAAATGAAAATAGGAAGAAGATTGAAGCTGGCGGTCATCCAAAATATCATGAAAAACTAAAAGAACAAAAAAAGTTGTTTGTTCGTGACAGGTTAGCATTATTATTTGATGAAGGAAAATATGAAGAAGATGGAAAATTCGCCAATTTCCAAGCGGGGAATCTCCCGGCAGATGGTGTAGTAACGGCTATCGGTAAAATTAATGGGCAGACAGTGTGTGTCATGGCCAATGATTCGACGATTAAAGCAGGTTCTTGGGGAGCACGTACGGTTGAAAAGATTATCCGAATTCAAGAAACAGCTGAAAAGTTAAAGGTTCCGTTATTCTATCTAGTTGATTCAGCCGGAGCAAGAATCACTGACCAAATAGAGATGTTTCCAAATCGCCGCGGGGCAGGCAAAATCTTCTATAACCAAGTGAAGCTTTCAGGGATGATTCCACAGGTTTGTATTCTATTTGGACCTTCAGCGGCTGGTGGCGCATATATCCCAGCATTTTGCGATATTGTCATTATGGTTGATCAAAATGCTTCCATGTATTTGGGCTCCCCTCGTATGGCAGAAAAGGTTATCGGTGAAAAGGTATCATTGGAGGAAATGGGCGGTGCCCGCATGCACTGTACGATTAGCGGCTGTGGGGATGTTTTGGCTTACAGTGAGGAAGAAGCGATTGAATCGGCCAAAAGATATATTAGCTATTTTCCTGCCAGCTTTAAAGAAAAGACAAAAATGTCTAATGGAGTGGCAGCGAAGGAAGGCCGTGATCTGGAAGCGATTATTCCTGAAAATCAAAATGCACCATTTGATATGGTGGAATGTATTGAACGGCTAGTTGATAATGCTAGTTTTTATGAAATTAAAAAATTATTTGCACCAGAATTAATAACTGGATTAGCTAGAATTGAGGGGAGAGCTGTTGGGATTATTGCCAATCAGCCAAAAGTAAAAGGCGGCGTATTATTTGTTGATTCTGCTGATAAAGCTGCAAAATTCATCCAGCTTTGTGATGCCTTCCATATTCCACTATTATTCCTGGCAGATGTCCCTGGTTTTATGATTGGTACAAAAGTAGAACGGGCTGGAATTATCCGTCACGGTGCAAAATTGATTGCAGCAATGAGTTCAGCGACCGTACCAAAAATTTCGGTCATTATTAGAAAAGCTTATGGTGCAGGTCTTTATGCGATGGCGGGTCCGGCGTTTGAACCTGATTGCTGCATTGCATTGCCAACTGCCCAAATTGCGGTAATGGGTCCGGAAGCGGCTGTAAATGCTGTTTACTCTAATAAGATTAATGAAATTGACGATCCAAAAGAAAGAATAGCCTTTGTTCAAGCAAAACATAAAGAGTATAAAGAACATATCGACATTTATAAGCTGGCATCCGAGCTCATTGTCGATGAAATTGTTGCCCCTTCGGAGTTAAGAGATGTACTTATTCAGCGTTTCGCCTATTATGAAACGAAAGAATTAAACTTCAGTGTCCGGAAGCATCCGGTATACCCTGTATAATAGAACATGGCCCTTTTCGGCATATAACCGAAAAGGGTTTATTTTTTATAAAACGTACTAACAATCAATGGACAGCATCTGATAAAATACGGTTATAGATAAGAAAGCGTAAGCGCCTTGATCAGCCCCGACAGGCATAAGACGAACCGCGAGGAGGCAATTTTCCAGCCACCACAGCGGGGCGGCTTATGACCCGAGGGGCTAGGCGCTGGGGCTGGAATACGAAGTAAAAAGAGGGATTACCATGAATATTGGAATTATTGGTGCAGGGTCAATTGGATTATTATTTGCCTCCTACATTAGTAGGGTCTTTGAGGTGACGATTTATACTAGAACGATAACGCAGGCTGATGAGATTAACAAAAATGGAATCTTGCTGCATAAAGGGGCAGATGAAAGAAGAGCCTTGGTCAAGGCTCTTCCAGTTTCTTCTTTTAAAGGAACAGAAGATTTAACAATCATTACAGTTAAACAATATCAGCTTCCTGCAATTATTGAGAAAATTCATCATTTATCCGTCATTCCTGAAAACCTGTTATTTATACAAAATGGTATGGGGCATATAAAGTTGCTTGAATGTATTAGGGCGAACAATCTATATGTCGGGTCTGTTGAGCATGGGGCCTTAAAGGAAAATTCCTTTACGGTGAGCCATAATGGGGAAGGTGCGATAAATGTTGCAGTTTTCCAAGGTGATGCAAAATCATTGCAACAATTTGCAGCCTCGTTGTCTCCTGATTTTCCGATTGTTTTTCAAGAAGATTTTTACGATATGCTTGTAAAAAAATTAATTGTCAACGCAGTCATTAATCCATTGACCGCCATCCTTCAAGTGGAAAATGGAAGATTAATTGAAAATCAGTATTATTTTCAGGTAGTCAAAAATCTCTTTTCAGAAATATCCTTTATTTTGAATCTAGACAATCCGGATGAACATTTAAAATTAGTTGTTGATATTTGTGAAAAAACGGCAAACAACCGATCTTCGATGTTAAAGGACATTGAAGCAAATAGGTTGACGGAAATTGACGCAATTTTAGGTTTTTTATTAGAACAAGCAAAAAGACAGGAAAAGAACTCTCCTCAAATAGCGAACCTTTACTATTTGATAAAAGGAAAAGAAATTGGTGGGGAGGAAGTTACATGAGCACCATTCTCTCCGCAGTCTTAACTGTTTTTTTTACATTACCGTTCCTCGGTTCCATTCTTGTCTTTTTTGTTATAAAAATAATCACTAAAAAGTCCCGGAAATCATTGCATAAGGCAGTGGATTATACAACTCTTTTATATATCATATCTGTTCATTTTTTAATCGTCACCATATGGGGCAAATCGTTTTTTTGGTTAATAATACTACTAATGATTTTCATTGCCATGGTGTTTGTCTTTGTTCATTGGAAGGTAAAAGAAGAAATCATTCTAAATAAAGTGTTCAAAGGGTTTTGGCGCTTTAATTTTATCGTTTTTTTTCTAGCATATATTACATTAACACTGTATGGAATCATTCATGGTGCTGTGATTTTTACCTTTTCAGCTTAAATTTTTGAAGCAAAGTTTTTTTCAATATGGGTAGGTAGTGGTATACTCGTAAAAGAATGAATCTCAGGTGTCAGAAAGGAAGTACATGAATGGAGATTTTAAATCTCTCGTTACCGGCAACGAATCGGTTTGCATCGAATTATTTGGAACAATCTGCTGATATCCAGTCTTTTTTTCATTATCGCTTTAATGATTTACAAGAAGATAAGAAAAGAATAGCTGAATTAAACAATAGACCGTTTCCCCGAATGGAAGTTGCTGCACATATTGAGAACTTTATGGAGCGCTTTCCAACTTCAGAAGCCGTAATGAAATCGATAAATAAACTGAAAAAAGATAATAGCTTAGTCGTTGTTGGTGGTCAACAGGCCGGGATCCTGACAGGGCCGCTTTATTCCATACATAAAGTCATTTCTATCATAAAATTAGCGGAACAAAAAGAAAGACAGCTTGGAATACCTGTCATTCCTGTTTTTTGGATTGCCGGAGAAGACCATGATTTCCAAGAAGTAAATCATGTGTTTGTACCTGTTAAGGAAAAAATCGATAAATGGATCTATCCGGAAAAAGTTCACCAAAAGAAAATGGTGACTGATATCACTTTGAATAAAGATATTTGTCTTTCGTGGGTAGAAAACTTGATTAAGAATTATGGAGAAACAGAACATACGAATGGTCTTTTAGAATTTGCTGAAGCACAAGTTATAAAGTCAGCTACCTTCGTTGATTTCTTTGCCCACATTATTATGGAGCTTTTTAAAGATTATGGGCTTTTAATTGTTGATTCCGGGAACAGGGATTTCCGGCAGATACAAAAAGAATTTTTTAAGAAGCAGATTGTTCACCATGACATCATAACCTTTTCGTTATTAGAGCAGCAAAAGCAAATAGGGAAAAATGGGTTTCCCATTACAATTGAAGCGAGCGAAAAAGCTGCAAATCTCTTCTACTATGATCAAAGGGCAAATGAACGAATATTGCTAGAATATGATCGTGAATTCGATCGTTTCGTGGGGAAAAGTGGTACCATAACCTTTTCTAAAGAGGAATTAGTGGAGTTAGTCGACGAACATCCTGCCAAATTCAGCAATAATGTGGTGACGCGTCCACTTATGCAGGAATGGCTGTTTCCTACAATTGCCTTTATTGCCGGGCCAGGTGAAATTTCTTACTGGGCAGAGCTAAAGCTAGTATTTGAACATTTTAATATTAAAATGCCGCCAATTGTTCCGCGTTTGAATATAACATTTTTGGATCGTTCAATAGAATCAGATATTTCAGAATTAAATTTGAATTTAATTGATGTTTTAAGTAAAGGAACGGAGAAGGAAAGAGAACAGTTTTTAGCGGCCATTAAAGATAAAGAATTAGCAGTATTATTTTCAAGTACAATTGAACAGTTAATAAAACAGTACAAAATGATTGAAGCGAAAACGGAACAACTGGATCGTGCACTCCTACCAATGCTTAAGAAAAATGAAAATTATTTACTAAAAGAGATTGGCTTCATGCAATCAAAACTAGAAGAAGCCGTAAAGTTGAAACATGATGTCCTATTAAAAAAATATGCACGTGTGGACCTTGCCTTACGACCTGATGGCTTTCCACAAGAACGAGTTTGGAATGTATTTTATTATTTAAATCAATATGGTTTGACTTTTATGAATAAATTGATGGCAGAGACTTTTGAATTTGATGGCTGCCATAAGGTTTTGAAAGTATAAGAAAACTTCACCTTCGATGTGAAGTTTTTTTTTGCCTAAAATCACAAATAAAAAAAGGGTTTTAAAGAAATTGGGGCGAATAATTTAAAAATAGGTGGTGAAAAGTGGGGGAATGTGGTACATTTTTTATAGAAAGTGGGGGTAATGGGTATGTTCATGGGTGAATACCATCACAGCATTGATACGAAAGGCCGATTAATTGTGCCATCCAAATTCCGTGATGAACTTGGCGACATGTTTATCATCACACGTGGATTGGATCAATGTTTGTTTGGTTACCCAGTATCAGAGTGGGGGCTTATTGAAGAAAAGTTAAAAGGTCTGCCACTTACGAAAAAAGACGCCCGTGCCTTTACTAGATTCTTCTTTTCTGGAGCAACAGAGAGTGAACTGGATAAACAAGGAAGAATAAATATCCCTGCACCGCTTTTGCAATATGCAAAATTAGAAAAAGAATGCGTAATCTTAGGAGTTTCCAATCGAATTGAAATTTGGAGCAAGCAGATTTGGGAAGACTATTTTACACAGTCAGAAGAATCTTTTGCGGAAATTGCAGAAAATATGATTGGCTTTGATATATAATGGATAAGTTATATTAATATAATTTCTGTAATGAAATAGGTTCGATTGGAAAAGGTGGTACGAAAATGTTTGAACATACAACTGTGTTATTAAAGGAAGCTGTTGACGGATTAAATATTAAGCCTGATGGTATTTATGTTGATTGTACCTTGGGCGGTGCAGGACATAGTTCACTTATTCTTTCAAGACTCGGAACAGGTGGGAAACTATATGCATTTGACCAGGATGAAACAGCAATTGCGAATGCGAAGGAAAAATTATCCGAATTCGGAGATCAGTTAGTTATTATTAAAAGCAATTTCTTATATTTGAAAGAAGAACTTGAAAACCGTGGGATTGATCATGTTGATGGGGTTCTTTATGACCTTGGGGTATCCTCACCGCAATTGGATACACCAGAGAGGGGTTTTAGCTACCATCATGATGCACCCTTGGACATGAGGATGGACAATGAAGCGGATATTTCCGCTTACGACGTCATTAATCATTGGTCATATGAAGACTTAGTTCGTATCTTTTTCCGTTATGGGGAAGAGAAATTCTCAAAACAAATCGCTCGTAAAATTGAAGCAGCGAGATCGGTAAAACCAATTGAAACAACCTTCGAGTTAGTAGAGTTGATTAAGGAAGGGATTCCCGCACCTGCAAGAAGAAAAGGCGGACACCCTGCAAAACGAATTTTTCAAGCTGTCAGAATAGCTGTTAACGATGAATTAGCGGTATTTGAACAATCATTAATCCAAGCGATAGACCTCTTAAACCCAGAGGGGAGAATAAGTGTCATTACTTTCCATTCTCTTGAGGACAGAATTTGTAAGGCTGCCTTTAAAAAGGCGAGTGAGACCCCTCATTTACCACATGGTTTACCCATCATTCCTGATGAATATAAGCCGATTTTAAAGCTAATCTCTCGTAAACCCATTCTTCCATCTGAAGAAGAATTAGAACAAAACAATCGCGCTCGTTCTGCAAAACTGCGAATTGCAGAAAAATTATAAGAAAAACAATCTGGAGGGGAAACGGTTGGGTAATCTTGCCAGGAAATATTTAGAACAGCAACAAGCAGAAAAAACAGTCCAAAACAAAAGTCAAGTAAAATTAAAAAAATCCTGGCTTACTCCAGGGGAAAAAATAATTGGAGTCGTATTTGCCGGAATGGTATGTTTTGGTGCAGTACATCTCATATCTAATCAATCAAACATTTATGAAGTAAACAAGGACATTCAAGCAGTTGAAGAAAAGATTAGTGAACAACAAAAGGTAAACGGTGATTTGCAGGTACAAGTAAGTGAATTGAGTTCTTACGATCGGATTTTTGAAAAGGCAAAGAAAATGGGTTTAATCAGAGATGAAAATAACGACGTCAAGGTTGTGCAGGAGAGATGAACAAGAAACAGCCATATATGAATGTGGGAGCAGCGATATTGTTTGGGATATTCGGCCTGCTCTTTTTTGTTTTGATTTGCAGGTATTTTTCAATTCAAATTACCGGAGAAGTCAGCGGACAGCCTCTGGCAGCGAAGGCCCAGCAAAAATATGGCCGGGAGGGAACCCTTCAGGCTGAAAGGGGAATCATCTTTGATCGGAATGGTGAGTTGGTGGCCGAGGATACGGCTGCGTATACACTTATTGCAATTCTTGATAAAAAGATGACAACGAATTCCAAAAAACCGAAACATGTAAAGGATCCTGGTAAAACAGCGCAAGAGCTTTCCAAGTATATTAAAATGGATGAAACAGAGATTTATAAAATTCTAACCACAGGGAAAGAAAATAAAAGGTTCCAGGTCGAATTCGGCAAAGCAGGAAGAGATATTTCTTATGACATAAAGAAAAAAATAGAAGGCCTTGAGCTTCCCGGTATCACATTTTCCCGTGACTCGAAACGTTTCTATCCAAATGGGATCTTTGCTTCCCATTTAGTTGGATATGCAGAAAGAGTTAAACAAAAGGATGGCACCGATGTTAAACAAAAGGATGGAACCTATAAAACGGAAGGAAGAATGGGGATAGAGAAAGCCTTCAACGATGAGTTAACAGGGGAAAATGGCAAAATTAATTATGAGAGCGATTTGTGGGGCTATATCCTTCCTGATGGAAAGGAAAAGATTACTCCCGCACAAGATGGTAATGATATCTATTTGACAATTGACAAAAAAATCCAAACCTTTTTGGAAGATGCCATGGATAATGTGGTGAAGGAATATAAACCGAAAAAGATTATTGCTGTTGTCGCTGACCCGAAAACTGGGGAAATCCTAGCTATGGGACAGCGCCCATCGTTCCAACCGAAAACAAAAGAAGGAATAGAAAAAAGCTGGCATAATGAAGCGGTTGAAACATCGTTTGAACCAGGTTCAACAATGAAGATTTTCACTCTTGCTGCCGCGATACAAGAAAATAAATTCGATCCGAATGAACAATATGAGTCCGGCTCCTACAGGGTTACCGACAAAGATAAAGCCATTCATGATCATAATGGATCCGGATGGGGAACAATCACCTATCTAGAAGGTGTGCAGCGTTCTTCGAATGTTGCGTTTGCCAAAATCGCCAAAGAAAAATTAGGCTTTGATACTTTCAGAGAATATTTAACAAAGTTTGGTTTTGATAAACCGACAGGGATTGAGCTTCCAGATGAAACGTCCGGAAAAATTCAATACACGTATCCCAGTGAAAAGATTACTACGGCATATGGACAAGGAACGGCGATTACACCGATACAGCAAATACAAGCAGCTACAGCCATCGCTAATGATGGGAAAATGTTAAAGCCTAAAGTAGTCGAAAAAATTGTCAATCATGATACAGGGGAAACGATAAAGAAATTATCTCCAGAAGTTGTGTCAACACCGATATCGGCAGAAACTGCCAAACAAGTGCGTGATATCCTAGAAACGGTTGTAACTTCACCTAAAGGTACTGGTGGACGTTACAAAATTGATGGTTACAGTGTAGCGGGTAAGACCGGGACTGCTAATATCCCAGGACCTGGGGGCTACTTAAAAGGTGTAAACAATTATATGTTTTCATTTTTAGGGATGGCACCTAAGGATGATCCTAAATTAATCGTTTATGTAGCAGTACAGCAGCCTGAGCTTGTAGGTGATGACGCAGGTCAGGGAGCTATTCCTGTCTCGGCTATTTTTAATCCAGTGATGAAGAATAGCCTGCATTATTTAAATATCCAGCCATCGATGCTTGAAAAGGCCGTGGTAAACAAACTCTCAAATCTTAATGGACAAACGACAGAAGAAGCAGTCAAGAATCTAAAAGATCATGGCTTTGAAACGGTTGTACTCGGCAAAGGATCAAAAGTTGTCGGGCAGCTGCCAAAGGCGGGGACTACCATTTTAGAGGGTGAGAAGGTAATCATCCAAACAGATGGTGATCTGACGGCTCCGGATATGACAGGCTGGTCGCTAAGAGATGTTATGAAAATAGCTAATCTTACTGGAGTAAAATTAAATTCTAAGGGGAAAGGCTATGTCACTCAGCAAAATATTCAACCCAACGCCATCTTACACAGCGGGGATTTCCTTATAGTCGATTTTAAATCTCCTGAAGAACAATGGGATACTGAAATAAACGTTAAGAATGATGAAACCGGAAAAACAGAGGAAGATAAAGAAGAGAAAGTTCAAGATTAACTTTTTATCCCGCTTTTTAAGCGGGATTTTTGCATTACATTGGCTTTTTAGCCTGCGTTCTATTTGAAAAAGTACAAGCATATAAATGAACGATAAATGGAAAGTGAATGCGTAATAAAGGAGGATCATTCATTGTATGCGTGTTTCAAATGTAACTGTCCGTAAACGGCTAATGATTGCCCTATTCGTTGGAATTTTGACCTTCTTAATAATTGATGTTCGTCTCGGATACGTCCAATTTGTCTTAGGTGATATGTTGACAGATCGGGCAAAAGGTTCCTGGAGCCGGAATATTCCTTTTGAACCTGAGCGCGGGCAGATTGTCGACCGCAATGGGATCCCGTTAGCTACAAATATTAGTGCTCCAACTGTTTATGTGATTCCAAGACAAATTAAAGATCCGGCAACAACTGCGGAAAAGCTGGCATCCGTGCTGGATATGCCGAAAGAAAAAGCGTATCGAGATATTACGAAAGGGGCATCATCCGTTCGTATTAAAGAAGGCAGAAAAATTTCTCATGAAAAGGCAAAGGAAATCAGGGCTCTTGATCTTGAAGGTGTCTATATAGGAGAAGATTCAAAGAGGCATTATCCTAATGGCAGTTACCTCTCCCATGTTCTTGGGTTTACTGGGGTGGACAACCAGGGGTTGATGGGGCTTGAGCAGTACTATGATAAGGAGTTAAGTGGTGAACGTGGTGCTGTTAAATTTTATGCCAATGCCAAAGGAGAAAGAATGAATGACATGGCCGATGATTATGAACATCCTGTTAATGGACTTGATTTGAAACTAACCATCGATTCAAAAATTGAAACCATTATCGAAAGGGAATTGGATATTGCCGAGGCAAAATATAATCCTGATGGAATTGTTGCGATAGCTATGAACCCAAATAACGGAGAAATATTAGGGATGTCAAGCAGGCCTACTTTTGATCCGGCTAATTTCCGAAATGTTCCACAAGAAGTATATAACCGAAACCTGCCAGTATGGTCAACCTATGAACCAGGTTCCACTTTTAAAATTATTACCCTTGCTGCTGCACTGAATGAAGGAAAAGTTGATTTGGAAAAAGACCATTTCCATGATTCCGGTTCTGTACAGGTAGCAGGAGCAAGGTTAAAATGCTGGAAAAGGGGCGGTCATGGGAGCCAAACCATGTTGGAAGTTGTGCAAAATTCTTGTAACCCGGGATTTGTGGAAATGGGAGATCGTTTAGGGAAAGAAAAACTTTTTAAATATATAAAGGATTTTGGATTTGGCCAGAAGACTGGGATTGACTTGCAGGGGGAAGGTACGGGCATTTTATTTAATTTGAACCGGGTTGGTCCTGTTGAGCAAGCTACAACTGCTTTTGGACAGGGGGTATCGGTTACGCCGATCCAGCAGGTTACTGCGGTTTCCGCTGCTATTAATGGGGGAATTCTTTACAAGCCGTTTATCGCTAAAGAATTAATTGACCCCGTTACAAAAGAAGTGGTCATGAGAAATACGCCGGTGGAAAAAAGGCGCGTCATTACGGAGGAGACCTCAAAAGAAATTCGCCATGCCCTTGAAAGTGTTGTTGCACAAGGAACAGGAGGCAAGGCGTTTATTGAAGGGTACCGAGTTGGCGGGAAAACAGGAACAGCGCAAAAAGCGCAAAACGGAAGATATTTAGAAAATAACTTTATTGTTTCCTTTATGGGTTTTGCGCCGGCAGATGATCCACAAATTGTTGTCTATGTGGCAGTGGATAATCCAAAAGGGGTTACGGCCTTTGGGGGAACAGTTAGTGCGCCAATCGTTGGCAATATTATGAAGGATGGTTTGATTGCAATGGGAATTGAGCCTCGAAAAGACCAAATTGAAAAAGAGATAAAATACCCGGATTCCCCATTACTAAAACTGCCTGATTTTGTTGGGCTAACAAAAAGTGAACTCATGGAACAATTCATTAATTTAAGAATCGATGCTAGTGGTGAAGGCGATGTTGTAGTGAGACAATCCCCAAAACCAGGTACAAAGGTAAAGGAAGGCTCAAAAATTAGACTTTACTTTGGCAAAGGGGACTAACAAGATTTGAAATAAAAGGGATCGAATGGCGGCCGGAATGTTTTCCGCCGCCTAAAATTTTATTAAGCTTACATAACTAAATGGTAAAATAAAATAATTTAATGTAAAATAAGATGGAACTTTCGTTATAACAGTTTTCAAAGGGAATATTGGTAAATGGATATGTACGGTTATGAGAGGATTTGAGAGAAAATGAAGCTGCAAAAGCTACTTGCGTATTTGCATCCGATTCTTCCTTTTAATGGAGAAGATCCGGAAATTACATCAATTGAAAACGATAACCGGAAGGTGCAAAAAGGGAGCTTATTTATTTGTATTAAAGGCTACACAGTAGACGGCCATAATTTTGCAGAATCTGCTGTTAATAATGGTGCTGTAGCAATAATCGCTGAGCGGCCGTTAGACCTTGATGTACCCGTTATCGTTGTTAACGATACAACAAGAGTAATGGCAGTGCTTGCGGATGCTTTTTACGGGCAGCCCACGAAAAAGCTGCGGTTAATCGGGATCACGGGAACGAATGGCAAAACAACAACCAGTCATTTGATTGAAAAAATATTTGCTGATACAGGCAAAAAAACAGGCTTGATTGGCACCATGTACACAAAAATTGCTGACAATACAATTGAAACGAAAAACACAACTCCAGAAAGCTTGACACTCCAAAAAACATTTCAACAAATGGTGGATGCCGATGTTGATTTAGCCGTAATGGAGGTTTCTTCGCATGCTCTTGACTTAGGAAGGGTTCATGGTTGTGATTATGATATTGCTGTTTTCACAAACCTTACGCAAGACCACCTTGATTACCATAAAACAATGGAGGAGTATAAACGTTCCAAGGGCTTGTTGTTTGCCCAGCTTGGGAATACCTTTGACTTAAACAAACCAAAATTTGCTGTCTTAAATGCAGATGATCCTGCAACCGAAATGTATAGCAGGTCAACGGCAGCACATGTGGTTACATACGGAATTGATCAAAAGGCAGACCTAAAGGCGGAAAATATTCATATGACGCCAAAAGGCACAAAATTTGATCTTGTTATCGATGGTGCCATCTATCCAGTTCAAATGCAGTTAATTGGTAAATTCAGTGTTTATAATGTCTTAGCAAGTATCACTGCTGCATTAGTATCTGGGATAGGGATTAATGACATCATCCATTCAATAGAAGCCGTCGAAGGGGTAGCCGGAAGATTTGAACTCGTTCACTCCGGTCAGGATTTCACCGTGATTGTGGATTATGCACATACACCAGATAGTCTAGAAAATGTGTTAAAGACGATTCAGCACTTCGCAAAGAAAAAGATTTTCGTTATTGTAGGCTGCGGTGGCGACCGTGACCGCACAAAACGGCCATTGATGGCACAAATTGCCTGTCATTTGGCAACAAATCCGATTTTCACTTCGGATAACCCAAGAAGTGAAGATCCGCTAGCGATATTGAAAGAAATGGAAGCAGGTGTGCAAGGTGATACATACCAAGTTATACCTGATCGAAAGGAAGCTATTTATACAGCTGTCAATCAGGCTGCAGCTGGAGATGTCATTTTAATTGCCGGAAAGGGACATGAAACCTATCAAACGATTGGTACCGTAGTTCATGACTTTGATGACCGGCTTGTTGCCAGGGAAGCGATTGAGGAGAGATAAGTATGTTTTTAGCATTGAATGACTTGGCAAGTTTGTTTTCTGCTAAACAAGGAATCCAGGATAATATGTTGTTTCATACCGTTGCAGATCAAGCAAATACTGACCAGCCAAAAGGCTTATTTATCCCAATAAATGATGCAGGGGAACTTTTAGACGCTATTGCAAATGGAGCGATCGCTGCCATTTGGGATCGTGAAACCAAACTCCCAAGCTATACACCAACCTATTTTCCTGTTTTTTTTGCAGATGATTTGGCTGAGGCAATACGAGATATAATAAAAATTTATAGTAAAAAATTAGATGGAGAAACGAATAAGCACATGCAGATTACTAACTTTAAATTTTCAAATAAAAAACTTCTTAATAAAAATAAACAAACATATGATATAGCTGTGATATTAGAAAAGCTGACAAACATGTTACCGGCTGATACGGAAAGGAGGGGATAAAATGAAGGAGCAAGTTATTTTTTTCACAATTATCATGGGCTTTCTAATCTCAGTTTTACTTTCTCCGATTTTTATCCCATTCTTAAGAAGGTTGAAATTTGGACAAAGCATTCGGGAAGAAGGTCCTAAATCACACCAAAAAAAATCCGGTACACCGACGATGGGTGGTCTGATGATTTTATTCTCCATTATCATAACCACATTGGTTATGATCGGGAAATACTCTGAACAAACCCCAGTTACAGCGTTTTTACTTTTATTTGTGACATTTGGATTCGGTTTGCTTGGATTTTTGGATGATTTTATCAAAGTAGTATTGAAACGAAATTTAGGATTAACATCAAAACAAAAGCTTTTAGGTCAAATTATTATTTCCGTTATATTTTACTTAATCTTTAAACAGACTGGACAATCAACAGAAATTAAACTGCCTTTCGGAGATTACTCCATTGATTTAGGCTGGTCATATGTCTTTTTAATTATCTTCTGGCTGGTTGGGTTCTCCAATGCAGTAAATCTGACAGATGGACTCGATGGGTTATTGTCAGGGACTTCGGCAATAGCTTTTGGAGCATTTGCTGTATTGGCGTGGAATCAAAATAATTTTGAAATTGCTGTTTTTTCGGTTGCTGTGGTTGGGGCGGTCTTAGGGTTTTTGGTGTTTAATGCCCACCCGGCTAAGGTGTTCATGGGCGATACAGGGTCGCTGGCACTAGGTGGTGCGATAGCCGCAATTGCCATTTTAACAAAGCTTGAGATCCTGCTTATCATTATTGGCGGCGTTTTTGTCATTGAAACATTATCAGTTATTCTTCAGGTCGCATCCTTTAAGACGACTGGGAAACGAATTTTCCGAATGAGTCCCTTACATCATCATTATGAATTGGTTGGCTGGTCGGAATGGCGGGTGGTCGTTACATTTTGGAGTGTTGGGCTAATATTTGCGATACTAGGTATCTATATCGAGGTGTGGTTGTAATTGAAGCAGATTGAATCTTATCGACATAAAAAAATCCTTGTTCTTGGTTTGGCCAAGAGTGGCGTAACGGCAGCGGCCCTGCTGCATAAGCTTGGAGCATTTGTTACAGTGAATGATAAAAAGCCATTATCGGAAAACCCCGAGGCTCAAGGGCTTTTAGAGCAAGGGATTAAAGTGATTTGTGGTGATCATCCAATTGAACTTCTTGATGAAGGGTTCGAACTTATTGTGAAAAATCCAGGGATTCCTTATTTCAATCCCATGATTGAAGGAGCCATTGAAAAGGGAATACCTGTTATTACGGAAGTTGAGCTTGCTTATGAAATTTCTGAAGCACCATTTATCGGAATTACCGGAACAAATGGAAAAACAACAACGACAACACTTGTATATGAAATGCTGAACGAGGGAAAGAAGCACCCATTAATTGCAGGTAATATCGGAACGGTAGCCTCTGGTGTTGCCGAAGCGGCAACAAAGGAAAATGCCATTGTCATTGAATTATCTTCGTTTCAGCTAATGGGAATCGAAACCTTTAATCCGAAAATTGCGATTATCACGAACCTTTATGATGCCCATTTGGATTATCATGGAACACGAAAGGAATACATTGACGCAAAGGCCAACATTACGAAAAACCAGACAGAGCTGGAATATTTAATCATTAATGCAGACCAAGAAGAAACAATGGAAATCGCACGTCACTCAAAAGCAAGCATTATCCCTTTTTCCACAAAGAGAAAATTGGCATCAGGTGCTTATATTCAAGATGGCTGGATCATGTTTAACCATGAAAGGGTAATGGAAATCAATGAAATTGCCTTGCCAGGGGTACATAATCTAGAAAATATCTTATCATCCATGGCTGCCGCTAAACTTTCAGGAGTCGAAAATAGTGCAATCCAAGAGGTGCTCCGAACCTTTACTGGTGTCAGGCACCGTTTGCAATATGTTGCTGATGTAAATGGAAGAAAGGTTTTCAATGATTCAAAGGCTACGAATATTTTAGCGACAATTAAGGCGCTTACTGCTTTTGAGGCACCGATTATTTTACTTGCCGGTGGTCTTGACCGAGGCAATGAGTTTGATGAGTTGCTTCCCTATTTAAGAAATGTAAAGGCGTTAATCGTATTCGGGCAAACTGCCCAAAAGATTGAGCGTGTCGGTACCCAAGCTGGAATAAAAATTATAAAGCGTGTCGATAATGTTGAAAAGGCAGTTCCTGAAGCATATCAAAACTCCGAACAAGGGGACATCATATTATTGTCTCCTGCCTGCGCCAGTTGGGATCAATATAAAAGTTTTGAAGTCAGGGGAGACATTTTTATCGAAGCGGTGCATAAGCTTAAGTAAGGGCTTGTCTTACCCAGAAAAGCTTCAGCACCTTTGTGGTCGCACCTTGGCGCTGAAGCTCAATGCTTAGTGTTCTCACCTTGTGGTTCTGCAAAGCCCTAAAACTCGTAGTTGAGGTGTATAGTGGTGCCGACAAAGAGAACAACTCCTGATTTTATTTTAATGATTGTAACTTTCACGCTGCTGGCGATAGGACTAATTATGGTTTACAGCGCAAGTGCAATATGGGCTGAATATAAATTTCATGATTCCTTTTTCTTTGCAAAAAGGCAAACCCTATTCGCCGGAGTCGGAATCGCTGCCATGTTTTTTATTATGAATATTAATTACTGGACATGGAGAACTTGGGCTAAAACCATTTTAATTGTGTGCTTTGTCTTGTTAGTACTAGTGTTAATTCCTGGAATTGGGAATGTTCGGAATGGCTCAAGAAGCTGGATAGGAGTAGGGGCATTTTCAATCCAACCTTCTGAATTTATGAAATTGGCGATGATTGCCTTTTTGGCCAAATATCTGTCAGAACGGCAAAAGCTGATTACTTCGTTTAAGAAGGGTCTTATCCCTTCCTTAGGACTTGCCTTTTTAGCATTTGCCATGATCATGCTGCAGCCCGATTTAGGTACGGGAACCGTTATGATGGGAACTTGCGTTGTGATGATTTTCATAGCCGGTGCCCGAATAAGTCATTTTGCTTTCCTTGGGCTTTTAGGTGTAGCGGGTTTTGTCGGCTTAATTGCCTCAGCTCCGTATCGGATAAAGCGGATCACCTCATTTTTAGATCCTTGGTCAGACCCATTAGGCAGTGGTTTTCAAATTATTCAATCGCTTTATGCCATTGGCCCCGGCGGGTTATTCGGACTCGGTCTTGGCGAAAGCAGACAAAAGTTTTTCTACTTACCCGAACCGCAAACAGACTTCATCTTCGCCATTCTTTCAGAAGAATTAGGATTCATTGGCGGTTCGTTTATCCTGCTATTATTTGCGCTATTGTTATGGCGGGGGATCCGCATCGCTCTTGGTGCTCCCGATTTATTTGGAAGCTTTCTCGCTGTAGGAATAATTGCAATGGTGGCTATTCAAGTTATGATTAATATTGGTGTTGTAACCGGGTTAATGCCGGTAACGGGCATTACATTGCCATTTTTAAGTTATGGAGGCTCTTCGTTGACCTTGATGTTAATGGCTATCGGCGTTCTCCTAAATATTAGCCGTTATTCAAGATATTAAGAAATGATACCCTGTTCACATTGGCAGGGTATCATTTCATTTGATGAAAACTTTACAATTACATAACAATCTTTTTTCAATTGCATTATTATCTCCTTATTTATAGTAAGATAGGTATGCATTCAGGTGTTAAATCGTTAATGAGGTGGAAAAAATGAAAATAGCAGTAAGCGGTGGCGGGACTGGCGGACATATATATCCTGCGCTCGCACTAATTAGGGAAATTCAAAAAGAGAACAAGGATGCCGAGTTTCTATACATAGGTACAATAAATGGCTTGGAAAGTAAAATCGTCCCTAGGGAGAATATTGCCTTTAAATCGATTCATATAACTGGATTTAAAAGAAAGCTTTCCCTTGAAAATGTTAAAACCGTTTTTCGTTTTCTAAAAGGTGTGAAAGATAGCAAAAGAATATTAAAAGAGTTTAAGCCTGACATTGTCATTGGAACTGGCGGATATGTGTGTGGGCCTGTTGTTTATGCAGCACATAAGCTTCGGGTTCCAACGATCATTCATGAGCAAAACAGTGTCCCTGGCCTTACAAATAAATTTTTAAGCCGTTACGTTAACAAAATTGCCATCTGTTTTGAAGAGGCAAAGGCTTTTTTTCCAAGTGAAAAGATTGTTTTTACAGGTAATCCACGTGCTTCAGAGGTAAATGGCAAGGATGGAATAAAAGGGCGTCTTTCAGCAGGTCTTAGTACAACGAAACCTGCCGTCCTAATTTTTGGCGGCAGCCGTGGTGCGAGACCAATTAATGAAGCAGTAGTTAAAGCCTTCGCAGAATTGGCTGAGAAACCATATCAGATTCTCTATATTACAGGTGACGTTCATTTTGAGGATGTCAAAAAGGAAGTGGAGTTAATTGGAAGTCCGAGCAATGTGGTGATAAAACCATTTATTCACAATATGCCGGAGGTCCTTGCAGGGATAGATTTAGTTGTTTCTAGGGCAGGAGCAACAACGCTTGCAGAAATTACCTCACTAGGTATTCCAAGCATCCTTGTCCCGAGCCCGTATGTTACCAACAACCATCAAGAGAAAAACGCTAGGTCTCTAAGTGATCATGGTGCTGCTGAATTGCTTTTAGAAAAAGATTTAACTAATAAAAGTCTTGTGAACCAAATCGATCGCATTCTCTTAAATAATGAAATTTTACAGGATATGAAAATAAAAGCAAAGGAAATGGGTGTTCCAGATTCAGCAAGCAGACTTTATTCATTAATGAAACAGCTTGTAAAAACAAATCATAGGTAGCCCAAATTTAATTTCAGCATAAACTGAAATAAACGCATCTAGGAAAGTTAGGGTGGTAAATATGGACGCGATTTTAACAGAATTGCAAAACTTAAATATTGGGAAAGTGAAAAAAGATGAACCTCTCCTTCATCATACGACAATAAAAATTGGCGGTCCTGCTGACCTTTTTATCGAGCCTTCGTCAGTTGAAAATTTAAAGCAGGTAATGGCTGTAATCGAAAAACACCGGATAAAGTGGAGGGCGATTGGCAGAGGATCCAATCTTTTAGTTTCAGACAAAGGGATAGAGGGAGCAGTTATTAAGCTTAGTTCTGGTTTGAGTCACCTCGAAGTGAACGAAACCGAAATTACAGCAGGCGGTGGACATTCGCTTGTCAGTCTATCAACAATAATTAGTAAAAAAGGACTAACTGGCTTGGAGTTTGCCAGTGGTATCCCCGGATCAGTCGGCGGGGCTGTATATATGAACGCAGGTGCACACGGATCGGATATAAGCAAAATATTAACAAGGGCACATATTTTATTTGATGACGGGAGGATGGAGTGGCTTTCAAATGAAGAAATGGAGTTCTCCTACAGAACATCTGTCCTGCAGAAAAAACGCCCGGGAATTGTTGTCGAAGCTGTTTTTGGGCTTGGTCTGGGAGATCGAGCAGAGATAGTGTCTCAAATGCAGCATAACAAGGATTATCGAAAAGAGACGCAGCCATGGAATTTTCCTTGTGCAGGCAGTATTTTCCGCAATCCACTGCCAAATTACGCTGGGAAACTTATCGAGGTCGCCGGCTTAAAAGGCTTCAATATTGGCGGGGCTAAGATTTCCGAACTGCATGGGAATTTCATTGTCAATGCCGGAAATGCGACTGCAGGTGATGTGCTCGCGTTAATACAGCATGTCAAGGATACCATTTACAGTCTTTATGGGATTAAAATGGAAACCGAAGTAGAAATAATTGGGCGAAAATAGTGCTGACTAGGATAAACAGAAATTCAAAATTTTAGCTTACTTTTCTTGTAAGAAATCCCTTACGAATGACAAATATTGTGTTATAATTACTGATAATATTATAGATGGAAAAACAAAGGGAACGAATGACGGCATGATTTTTCGTGCCGTTGTTTCACTTTATTAGGTAACCTTAATTTGTTTTAAGGACAAGCTTTAGTTGATATTTAGGGCAACTTCTTTTTATTTGGAGGAATTATGAATGGAAAAAGGTAAAATCGTTGCTCTTGAGGATCGTATTCCAAAGCTTAAGGAGCAAAGACGGCGAAAAGCCAATAGACGACTTGTACTTCTGCTAATTTTGTTTTTTACAATGATTGTAGTTGTCGCATATTCTCAATCACCATTGAGTCATGTTAAGATCATCACAGTGAAGGGGAATGAAGTGTATTCGGATGCAGAATTAATTAAAATGAGCGGCATTTCTACTAATACGAATATTTGGAAAGTGAGTAAAAGTGATACTGCTTCAAAGCTGCAGCAATTATCTGAAATAAAAAAGGCAGAGATAAAGATTCATTGGCCAAACACCATTCAAATTCAAGTGAAAGAACATAAAAGAGTGGCGTATCTTAAACAAGATACAAACTATTTTCCAATTATGGAAAATGGGAAAATTTTAAAAGACAGAAAGACGGAAATAATCCCAGTTAATTCTCCGATTCTTTTCGAATTCAAAGAAGGTAAAGTCCTTAACCAAATGGTAAAAGAGTTAGAAATTCTTCCAAGTGAAATTTTAAACTCCATTTCTGAAATTCATTATTCTCCGAAAAAAACTGATCAGTATCATATTTCCTTATTTATGAATGATGGCTTTGAGGTAAGTGCCACTCTTAGAAGTTTTTCGGAAAAGATGGTGCATTATCCTTCAATTATTAGTCAATTAGACCCTAACAAAAAGGGAATTATCGACTTGGAAGTAGGCTCGTATTTTAAGGCTTTTGAACCGGAAGTGGAGGAAAAAGAAGTTGAAAAGGATAAAGGTGAAGGGTAAGCATTTTATCTTGTCCCTTGTCTGCCTTGTTTTAGGGTTTATGTTGGCATTCTCCTATCATCTAACCCAAAAAGTAAATCAAACAGAAAAACGGGACATGTCGGGAAAACAATTTGAAAAGACTCTTGCCTTAAGGAATCAATTAATTTCCCAGGAAGAGACCAATCGGAAACTCCAAAAGGAATTAAATAAAAAGCAAGATAAAGTACTAAAAAATGAAAAAGATCTTGCTAAGGAAGCACAGGTTTTCCTTAATGTAGCAGAGGATGCTGAAAAATATCGGATGTACCTTGGGAAGGTAAAGGTAAAAGGAAATGGTGTGAAAATCACTCTTTCTGACGGTGCATATAACCCAAAAGAAGACAATGTAAACAATTATCTTGTTCATGAACATCATGTTTTTAAAGTAGTGAACGAACTTTATATTTCCGGGGCTGCGGCTGTTGCAATAAATGGACAACGACTGTCGAGTCATTCTTATATTGTATGTAACGGTCCAGTCATTACCGTTGACGGGGTTCAATACCCTGCACCGTTTGTCATTACCGCTATTGGTGAACCAGATGTTCTTTCATCAGCATTAAACCTGTCCGGAGGGGTAAAGGATCAACTAGTCAACGATAATCTTGTTTTTACACTGGAAAAAGTAAATGATATTGTCCTAAATCCAATTTTAGGCAGTTAAAAAGTGTCCACGTTATGATTAAATTAAAGGTTAGGTGAAACAGGTGGACAAGCCGAAAATTAATGTGAGTTTTACCTTGATTGCAATGGTAATAGGATTCATGATTGCTATTCAATTCCAAACAGTGAAAGAACCAGTGGAGCGTGACACAAGAGATGTTTGGCAGCTTCGCGAGGCGCTATTAAAAGAAAAAGAACTTCAGTCTCATTTATTGAGCGAAATTCGTTCGAATGAAGAGAAACTATCAGCCTATGAATCTAAACGAAAACAAAGTAAAGAACAGGTGTTAAAGGATACATTACAAGAATTGAAAACAGAAGCAGGACTTACCGAGATCGCGGGTCCGGGTATTACATTGCAGATAGAACCTGTTATTGAGGACCTTCAATTGGGAGCTCCTGTTACGAAAGTCATTTCTCCTGAACTGTTAAAAAGATTAGTAAACGAATTAAATATGTATGAAGCGAAATATATAGCGATTGACGGTCAAAGAATTATTAATACCACTGTTATTAGGGATATCAATGGTGAAACAAAAATTGATGGCCATACAATCAGGAGTTTACCTATCGAGATTAAAGTGGGAGTAAGTGAAATAAATAGTGCTGAAAAATTATCAAACCGGATGAAGGTCTCAAAAGCAAGAGATGAATTTTTTACTGAAAGCTTAAGACTTAATGTTTCAGCACCAAATCCAACTATTACGATTCCAGCCTATGATAATTCAATTCGTATAAAGTACATGGAGCCGATCAAAGAAGGGGGCAGTTCTTAATGTGGCTTCCGGTTATGGGACTCATTATTGGAATCATTCTCGGTTTATTAACAGAAATTCGAATTCCTGAAGAATATTCCAATTATTTGTCGATTGCAGTACTTGCAGCCTTCGACACACTTTTCGGTGGAATCAGGGCATACCTGCAAAATATTTATGATGAAAAGGTGTTTGTTTCAGGATTCTTTTTTAATATAATTCTCGCAGCAAGTTTAGCTTTTCTCGGTGTTCATCTTGGTGTAGACTTGTATTTAGCAGCAGTTTTTGCGTTTGGTGTCAGGTTATTTCAAAATATTGCCGTTATAAGACGAATATTATTGACAAAATGGTCAACAAACAAAGAAAAAATAGAAAAAAATTGATATTTTTTAAAGGGAAATATGTAGTTGTGACGAATAATTTTATAAGATATGTCTATGAAACTTGTATTGAACAAAATGAATTGTTGTTCGACTTAAGGAGATTAAAAGGAGGTGCCAAAGAATGAACAGCAATGAAATATATGTTAGTCTTGACATCGGTACATCCAGTGTAAAAGTAATCATTGGTGAAATGGTCAATGACTCGGGGAAAGACTCGTTAAATATAATTGGTGTTGGCAATGTGAAATCTGAAGGCTTACGTAAAGGATCGATAGTCGACATGGATGACACCGTTCATTCTATTAAGCGGGCGATTGAGCAGGCGGAACGAATGATAGGAATGGAGATCCGAGAAGTGGTGGTCGGTATTTCCGGGAACAACATTATGCTTCAGAACTGTCACGGTATTGTAGCAGTTTCCAGCCAAAACCGAGAAATTACCAATGAGGATGTCATTCGTGTCATTGAAGCCTCACATGTGGGTTCCATTCCACCTGAAAGAGAAAATATCGGCGTCATTCGAAAGCAATTTATTCTGGATGGCAAGGATGAAATTAATGATCCACGTGGGATGATCGGTGTTCGCTTAGAAATGGATGGGACACTAATTACTGGATCTAAATCCACTATAATTAATACATTGCGCTGTGTAGAACGTGCAGGCCTTGAAATTTTAGATATTATCCTGCAGCCGTTAGCAGCAGGGGATTTTGCATTATCAAAGGATGAAAAGAATCTTGGCGTTGCCCTTATTGACATTGGCGGCGGATCAACTACAATAGCTGTATTTGAAGAAGGATTTTTAAAGGCAACAAGTGTGATTCCAGTTGGCGGAGATCTTCTCACGAATGATCTTTCCAAAGTCTTGCACACTTCTACTGAAGATGCTGAAAAAATCAAGGTAAAATATGGTCATGCCTTCTATGATAATGCCTCAGAAGATGAGTTCTTCAGTGTACCAATTATCGGAAGTGATCAGCATCAGCAATTTAATCAGCTCTATGTATCTGAAATTATTGAAGCAAGAATGGAAGAAATTTTTGAACTGATTGCAAATGATTTGAAACGATTAGGTGTGAATGATTTACCAGGTGGTTTTGTCCTATCAGGCGGAACAGCAAAAATGCAAGGTGTACTCGAGCTTGCCCAGGATATGTTTCAAAATCCGGTCCGCATTGCCTCACCTGACTATATTGGTGTAAGAGAACCTCAATATACAACAGCGGTTGGTTTAATAAAATATGCTTACAAGAATGCTAGATTACCTGGTGGAACGAGCAGTGGTACGTCAGCGGTTTCTGAGCCAATCGAAAAAAGAGTGCCAAAACAACATCAACCTAAAGCAGCAAAAGTAGAAAAACATCCGGAAGAAAAGATGTCATCAAAAGTAAAAAAATTCCTAGGTTACTTTTTCGAATAATCGAAAATATTAATCGACGAATTAGGAGGATTTGTCATGTTAGAATTTGATACAAATTTAGATTCTCTTGCAACAATAAAAGTAATCGGAGTTGGCGGCGGCGGTAATAACGCGGTAAATCGAATGATTGAAAATGGTGTTCAGGGTGTTGAATTTATTGCAGTTAATACTGACGCACAAGCCTTAAATCTTTCAAAAGCAGAAGTGAAAATGCAGATTGGTGCTAAACTGACTCGCGGACTCGGAGCAGGAGCTAATCCCGAGGTAGGTAAAAAAGCCGCTGAGGAAAGTAAGGAACAAATTGAAGAAGCACTTCGTGGGGCAGATATGGTGTTTGTTACAGCGGGAATGGGCGGTGGAACAGGTACCGGTGCCGCGCCAGTTATTGCTCAAATTGCCCGTGATCTAGGTGCTTTGACGGTTGGTGTTGTTACACGTCCGTTTACTTTTGAAGGTAAAAAGCGTTCGAACCAGGCTTCCGGCGGAATTGGTTCCATGAAAGAAGCTGTCGATACACTCATTATTATTCCAAATGATCGTCTACTTGAAATTGTTGATAAGAGTACTCCAATGCTTGAAGCGTTCCGTGAGGCAGATAATGTCCTACGCCAAGGTGTCCAGGGTATTTCCGATTTAATCGCAATACCTGGATTAATTAACTTAGATTTCGCAGATGTTAAAACAATCATGTCTAACAAAGGATCGGCATTAATGGGGATTGGGGTTGCAGCCGGTGAAAATCGTGCTACAGAAGCTGCCAAAAAGGCTATTAATTCTCCTCTTTTAGAGACCTCTATTGATGGTGCACAGGGTGTGTTAATGAATATTACGGGCGGATCTAACTTGAGTCTTTATGAGGTGCAGGAAGCTGCAGATATCGTGGCAACGGCAACTGATCAAGAAGTAAATATGATTTTCGGTTCTGTTATCAATGAAACGTTAAAAGATGAGATTATCGTAACTGTCATTGCAACTGGATTTAATGAAGAGGTTGCACAGCCAAAAGTAACCCGTCCGTCTTTCGGACAAGCAAAACCGCCTGTGGGCACTGTCAAGAGAGAGCACAACAAGCGTGAAGAAGCTCCTGCACCACAGGAACCAGCTCGTAACACGAATGTATCACAAGAGGATGCACTTGACATCCCAACCTTCTTGAGAAACCGTAATCGTAGAAGATAAGAATAATAAAAAATGCATGGTCCAAATGGACCATGCATTTTTTGTGTAAGAAATTGTAAATTGTTACTTCGAGAATTGTCCAGCTCCAGCTCCTGGGCACTTCCACTTTTCTTTGACAAAATCCGAAGAGAATAGTGGAAATTTCTGTTTTTTTGATTACAGAAAGTGACACACTTCAGCCCCTTAACTACGTTATACTTTTTCCTAAACAGATTAATAGTCCTTTCTTAAAGGAGGAAGCTGATTGATTGTATATTTAGATGTGATCTGGGCTCTGAATTTGTTATTTGATAGCCTGCTCCTTTACTTAACAGCTATTTTTCTAAAAAGAAGAATACGATTATGGAGATTACTTGCCGGGGGATTTATTGGCTCATTGATTATTTTATTATCGTTTACTCCATTAAATGTCTATTCAAGCCATCCGATTTCAAAACTTATCTGTTCCGTCGTGATGGTTTTAATAGCCTTTGGTTATAAGCGGTTAACCTTTTTCCTAAAAGCATTAATGACGCTTTATGTTTCGACTTTTTTAATTGGCGGGGCATTAATGGGAGCCCATTATTTTATTCAATACGATCCAATGTTGACCACCAAGGTGCTCATGTCCAGCGTAAAAGGTTTTGGTGATCCCATTAGTTGGCTTTTTGTCCTATTAGGCTTTCCGGTTGCCTGGCACTTCGCAAGAAAAAATGTAGAAAGCATGGAGATGACAAAAATTCAATTTGAACAAATCGTTTGTGTCAGGCTGAATATTGAAGGTGAAAGCATGACTTTTAAGGGATTAGTAGACAGTGGTAACCAACTATACGATCCCTTGTCAAAGCTCCCTGTTATGTTTGTCTCTATCAAAAACCAATTGGAAGCCATCCCAGAATCAATCAGAAAACTGGCAGAGGACCCTGAACCACTCATAATGGGCAGCCAAGAATTTCCTAATGAATGGCAAAATAGGCTAAGAATTGTTCCTTGTCGGGTGGTTGGAAAAGAAAATCAGCTCATTGTTGCCGTAAAACCCGATTTTATTTTGATTGAACAAAACGGTGCTCAATACTTATGCGAAAAGGGTCTTGTATCCTTTACGCTGCAGCAGCTTTCAGCCGATGATGCCTTCCAGTGCATTGTTCATCCAAAAATGCTGACTGGGCCAAAACAGCAAGGAGGGTCTGCGAAAGTAAGTTAATAATACTATACTCATTAAAAACATGGTTTAGAAGGAGGAACATACATGAAAAAATGGAGACTTCGCTTATCCTACTATTGGTATAAGTTGTTAATAAAATTGGGCATAAAAACGGATGAAGTTTTTTATATTGGCGGAAGCGAAGCCCTGCCGCCTCCTTTAAGTAAAGACGAAGAAGAGATGTTATTAAAAAAACTGCCAGTTGGTGATAAAGCAGCCAGATCAATATTAATTGAACGAAATCTTCGGCTAGTCGTTTACATTGCCAGAAAGTTTGAAAATACAGGTATTAATATTGAGGACCTAATTAGTATTGGGACCATTGGCTTAATCAAAGCAGTTAATACTTTTAACCCTGAAAAGAAAATTAAACTTGCTACATATGCATCAAGGTGTATTGAAAATGAGATTCTCATGTACTTACGACGAAATAATAAGATCAGATCAGAAGTATCCTTTGATGAACCGTTAAATATTGATTGGGATGGTAATGAGCTGTTATTATCCGATGTATTGGGAACCGATGATGATATTATCACAAAGGACCTTGAAGCAAATGTGGACAGGAAGCTCCTTTCAAAAGCATTGCATCAGCTTACCGACCGTGAAAAGCAAATCATGGAGCTTAGGTTCGGTCTGACAAATGGGGAAGAAAAAACGCAGAAGGATGTAGCAGATATGCTAGGTATTTCTCAATCCTACATTTCCAGATTAGAAAAGAGAATCATTAAAAGATTGCGAAAGGAATTTAACAAAATGGTTTAGATAAGAAAAAAAGAAATTTTTTTCCATCAAAAAAACCGTTGCTATTCGCGATATAATTACATTTTTCGACATTCATGCACCTGTCCTTAGTCGAGGACAGGTGCATATTTTTCCTGCTCGAGGAGATACTGTTTTTTGTACAGCAGCTCCTGTGAGGAGGGAAAAGGATTGACTCGAAATAAAGTTGAAATTTGCGGTGTAGACACATCAAAACTTCCTGTTTTAAAGAACGAAGAAATGAGAATACTCTTCAAGCAAATGCAAGAGGGCGATATAACAGCCCGTGAAAAGCTCGTCAATGGGAATTTACGTCTAGTCCTTAGTGTTATTCAGCGGTTTAACAACCGTGGCGAGTTTGTTGATGACCTGTTTCAGGTTGGCTGTATTGGACTAATGAAATCAATTGATAACTTCGATTTAGGTCAAAATGTAAAGTTTTCCACTTATGCCGTACCAATGATTATTGGAGAAATTCGCAGGTACTTACGGGATAATAACCCAATTCGCGTATCTCGTTCCTTGAGAGATATCGCCTATAAGGCACTTCAGGTCAGGGAACGATTAATGAGCGAGACCTCACGTGAACCGACTGCTGAAGAAATTGCCAAGGTCTTAGAAGTACCACATGAGGAAATCGTCTTCGCCCTTGATGCCATACAGGACCCCGTGTCCCTATTTGAACCGATCTACAATGATGGCGGTGACCCGATATACGTGATGGATCAATTAAGCGATGAAAAAAATAAAGATATCCATTGGATTGAAGAAATTGCCTTAAAAGAAGGAATGCGCAGACTTAACGACCGTGAAAAATTAATCCTACGGAAGCGGTTTTTTCAAGGGAAAACGCAAATGGAAGTGGCTGATGAAATTGGGATCTCTCAAGCACAGGTATCTCGTCTTGAAAAAGCAGCCATTAGACAAATGAATAAAAATATTCAAAGTTAAAGCTGTCCTCACCGGACAGCTTTATTTTTACTTTAGTAAGATAAATTTACAACTCCCATCATATAGTTATTATAGTAATGTAATTGGGAGTGGTGCATGTGGTTAAAATTTCAGAATTCCAGATAAAAGATGTCGTAAATGTATCAGATGGTAAAAGGCTTGGAAATATTGGGGATATTGAGATTAATTTAACGACAGGTAAAATTGAAGCGGTTGTGATCTCCGGCAACGGAAGGGTCCTTGGCTTTTTTGGAAAAGATGAAGATATTGTCATTCCCTGGAAAAATATCATTAAAATCGGCCAGGATGTTATTTTGGTGAGGTATAAGGGCAGTGTCGAAAATATGTCTGAAGAGGCTTAGAGTGGAATCATGCACTTAACGATGACCATTTTTTCTTTTCATGGTAAACTATAGGAAAAACAGAAGAGGTATGCAAATGGAACCCTTTGATTTAAAAAATCAATCTTATTTAACCATTGAAAACTGGGTCAGTCAATTTCCAGAATTGATTGCTGGTTTTACAACCCAAAGCGGTGGTTACAGCAAGGGTGACTATGAATCCCTTAACCTTGGCTTTCATGTTGGTGATAATGGTACTAATGTTTGTTTGAATAGAGAAAAAGTTGCTGAATTGCTTAACTTCCCTCTAAAGTTTTGGGTTGGGGCAGAACAAATACATGATATTGTTTTGAAGAAGATTACTAAAGCAGACCGTGGAAAAGGGTCCAATTCCTATGAACATTCCTTTAAAGGCATAGATGGTTTTTATACGAATGAAGAGGGTATCCTGTTAACACTTTGCTTTGCTGACTGTGTCCCTCTTTTTTTTATTGCACCTGAAAAAAAAATGATCGGTACGGCACACGCTGGCTGGAAGGGTACAGTCGGTCAAATTGCAGCACAGATGATAACAGCCTGGGGCAGAGAAGGAATTAAACCTGAAGAAATTTTTGTCGCAATTGGTCCGTCCATTTGTGAAAAATGTTATATTGTTGATAAACATGTTATTACCTTGGTAGATAAATCACTAGAAGATGGCGGAGTATTACCCTATAATTTACTTAAAGAAGGGCAATATTCATTAAATTTACAAGAATTAAACAGGCAAATTCTTCTCAAAACGGGTGTACCTGATAAAAATATTCTCATTACACAATTTTGCTCCAGCTGTAATGATGATAAATTTTTTTCTCACCGCCGCGACAAAGGCAAAACAGGAAGAATGATAAGCTTTATTGGCTGGAAGGAGACTTTGGATCGTTTATGAGGGTAGCAGAAAAACTTAAGCAAATAAGTCAACAAATAAATGAGGCATGTATAAATGTACATCGGAACGCTGATGAAGTGAAATTGATTGCTGTAACAAAATATGTAAGCACTGAAAGAGCAATGGAAGCCCTTGAAGCAGGGATAGAAAATCTAGGTGAAAACCGGGATGAAGGGCTGCTCGAAAAGTGGGAAGTATTAAAGGACAAGCCTCATTGGCACTATATTGGCACACTGCAAACACGCAAGGTAAAAAATATTATTGATAAGGTCGAATATATTCATTCTTTAGATCGCCTGTCACTTGCAGAAGAGATCAATAAGCGAGCAAATCACAAGGTAAAATGTCTCGTTCAAGTCAATGTTTCTGGTGAAGATTCAAAGCATGGCTTATCTCCAGAAGATACAATATCTTTTATTGAATCCTTAAGGCCATTTGAAAATATTAGTGTGGAAGGGTTAATGACAATGGCACCCTTCACAAATGATGAACAGCTTCTTCGTGACTGTTTTCGAAAACTAAGAGAACTTCGCGATCAAGTTCAAGCCAACCAATTAGATTTTGCGCCTTGTACAGAGCTGTCAATGGGCATGTCCAATGATTTTACAATTGCGATTGAAGAAGGGGCAACAATGGTTAGAATAGGCACATCACTTGTCGGTGAAGATGGGTAGGAGTGAAAAAAATGACGATTAAATCAAAATTAAAAACATTTTTCTTTTTAGATGATGAATATGATGATAACAATGATGAGTATGTGGAGACGGTGGAACCAGTTAAACAAAAACAACAGCCAGTGAAAAGTCAAAATGTTGTCAGTCTTCAAAGCGTACAAAAGACTTCAAGTTCTTCTAGTTCTTCTAAGGCGTCAAAGGTTATTTTAGTGGAGCCGCGAGCCTATTCAGAGTCAACGGAGATTGCCGATCATTTAAAAAATCGCCGTGCAGTTGTAGTAAACCTGCAGCGGATTGATCATGAACAAGGACGGCAAATTATTGACTTTTTAAGCGGGGCAGTCTATTGCCTCGGAGGAGACATTCAAAAAATCGGTTTAAGTATTTTTTTATGTACTCCTGATAATGTTGAGGTGTCTGGAAATATCTCAGATTTAATCCTTGACCATGAAAATCAAAATACAAGGTGGTAATGTGAATGGCTTTTGTTTTTAGTCTATTGCAGCAGTTAATCCAGATTTATTCATGGGCATTAATTATTTACATCTTAATGTCATGGTTTCCAAATGCGAGAGAGTCCACTATTGGTCAATTTTTAGCAAGAATTTGCGAACCATATTTAGAGCCATTTAGAAAAATCATTCCGCCGATTGGGATGATGGATATTTCGCCAATTGTTGCGTTTCTTGTACTAAACTTTGCACAAAGCGGGCTGCATAGAGTATATCTTTGGCTTGCATAAGAATTTTTAATTAGGTTGTGTTTCCCTTAATGAACATTTATCAGCATTTTCGACTGGAAGAACGGGACTATATTGACCAGGTATTACATTGGAAGAATTACGTTGAGACGCACTATACACCAAAACTTACAGACTTTTTGGACCCTAGAGAGCAGCATATTCTTAAAATGCTCATTGGTGAAAATGGTGATATAGGATATAGTTTTTTTGGCGGCGCACATGAAGTTGAACGAAAACGGGCGTATATTTTCCCTGATTATTTAACAGCAAATGATAATGATTTCCAAATCAGTCTATTTAAAATCGATTATCCAACAAAGTTTGTGACAATTGAACACCGGCAGGTTTTAGGTACCCTCATGTCTTTAGGGCTAAAGCGCGGGAAATTTGGCGACATCCTCCTAAAGGATGGGAACATTCAATTTTTTGCAGCGAAAGAAATTAGTGACTATATTAAAAACAATGTCGAGTCAATCGGCAGAGCAGGGGTTAAATTGGTTGAAACGGACATATCAAATGCCTTTGCAGCAAGTGAAAGCTGGGAAGACCAGGAAATGACAGTATCTTCTTTGCGACTTGATACTGTTATTTCTGGTATTTATCATATATCTAGGCAAAAATCACAATTGTTCATCCAACAGGGGCTTGTAAAAGTAAACTGGACGTTAATTGAAAATCCCTCATTTTTATGTGAAGATGGGGACATGTTTTCTGTCAGAGGATATGGCAGAGCAAAATTGAATGCAATAGAGGGTAAAACCAAAAAAGAAAAATGGCGGATTATTGTCGGCAAGCAAAAATAATTCATTTAAAAGCAGGATTCTCGAAAAACTTGTCGAATATTAGCTTATACATAATAGAAGTAGAGATTTATGGAGGTGGCATCAATGCCGTTAACGCCGTTAGATATTCACAATAAAGAGTTTAATAAAGGTTTTCGCGGGTACGATGAAGACGAAGTAAATGAATTTCTTGATCAAGTCATCAAGGATTATGAACTTGTACTTAGAGAAAAAAAAGAAATAGAAGAGCGCCTGAATGAAATGAAAGAGCGTCTAGGCCATTTCGTGAATATTGAAGAAACTCTTAACAAATCCATCATCATTGCGCAAGAAGCAGGTGAAGATGTAAAACGCAATGCTCAAAAGGAAGCAAAGCTTATTATTAAGGAAGCAGAGAAAAATGCGGATCGGATTGTAAACGAATCTCTTTCGAAGGCAAGAAAAATTGCCCTTGAAATTGAGGATTTAAAGAAGCAGTCAAAAGTGTTCCGTACACGTTTTAAAATGTTGATCGAAGCACAGCTTGATATGCTGAATACGGACGATTGGGATCATTTATTAGAATATGAAGTGGACGCAACAGAGTTAAAAATTCATCAAGAAGAAGATTCCTTAGCTTGACGAAATACGTTTTAGTAGCATATAATTTTTAAACATAGTGATATAGAATGGAAATTGACGATGAAAGGGACAGTACAATTTTTCGAAAAGCTTTTAAGAAGCGAGCCAGGGGTGGTGAAAGCCTGGTAAAGCTGAAAAATTGGAAGATCACCCTCGAGTTCCAGACCGAATCCTAAATTGTTTGGGTAGTAGGCTCAGGCGTGTTATTCACGTTACGAATGGTAAAGCGGATAGCCCGGTGAAGATCGGCTATCTATCAGGGTGGTACCGCGGGAATCAAACCTTCTCGTCCCTTTTTGGGATGAGAAGGTTTTTTTATTTGTTCAAATGGCTATTCTGTTAACTGATGAGATATACAGGAGGAAGAAGAAATGGAATATAAAGATACATTATTAATGCCGAAAACTGAATTTCCAATGCGAGGCAACCTTCCCCAAAGAGAACCTGAAATTCAGGCAAAATGGGAAGAAATGAATATTTATAAAATGGTCCAAGAACGGACGAAGGGCCGCCCGATGTTTGTCCTGCATGATGGTCCTCCATATGCAAATGGGGACATCCATATGGGTCATGCCCTTAATAAGATTTTAAAAGACATGATCGTCCGCTACAAATCAATGAGTGGTTTCCATGCCCCATATGTGCCCGGCTGGGATACGCACGGGCTGCCGATTGAACAGGCATTAACAAATAAAGGGGTTAAACGCAAAGAAATGACGGTTGCCGAATTCCGTGAGCTTTGCACAAAGTATGCACTTGAACAAATTGATAATCAGCGCTCTCAATTCAAACGTCTGGGAGTTCGTGCTGATTGGGAAAATCCGTATATTACCTTGAAGCCTGAATATGAAGCACAGCAAATTAAAGTGTTCGGTGAAATGGCGAAAAAAGGCTATATTTATAAAGGCCTTAAGCCAGTATATTGGTCCCCTTCAAGTGAATCAGCATTGGCGGAAGCAGAGATCGAATACCAAGATAAACGATCACCGTCCATCTATGTTGGATTTAAGGTGAAGGATGGCAAGGGTATCCTAGATACTGATACGCAAATCGTTATCTGGACAACAACCCCATGGACCATTCCGGCGAACCTTGGAATTTCCGTTCATCCTGATTTAACCTATGTGGTGGTTGAAGTAACTGGAAATAAATTCTTAGTAGCAGAAGCACTTCTTGAAGCTGTAACGCAAGAAATTGGCTGGGAAAATCCTGCCGTTGTCCAAAAGCTCAAAGGTGTGGAATTAGAACATATTGTAGCAGCACATCCGTTATATAACCGTGATTCTTTAGTCATGTTGGGAGAACACGTTACGACAGATGCCGGAACAGGCTGCGTTCATACGGCTCCGGGTCACGGGGAAGATGACTTCTATGTTGGCCAGAAATATGGCCTAGACGTTCTTTGTCCTGTAGATGATAAAGGGGTTATGACAAGTGAAGCTCCTGGCTTTGAAGGCTTATTTTACGATACGGCAAATAAACCAATTGCACAGGCATTGGAAGAGGCTGGCGCATTATTAAAGCTTTCGTTTATTACACACTCCTATCCACATGATTGGCGAACAAAGAAACCGGTTATCTACCGGGCAACTGCTCAATGGTTTGCTTCCATTAAAGACTTCCGAGATGAATTGCTTGAAGCTGTTAAGGAAACAAAGTGGGTACCTGCCTGGGGGGAAACAAGACTATTTAATATGGTTCGTGACCGTGGTGATTGGTGTATTTCACGTCAGCGTGTTTGGGGTGTACCGATTCCTGTTTTCTATGCTGAAAACGGTGAGGAGATTATTACCGATGAAACAATTAATCATGTTTCTAATTTATTCCGTGAAAATGGTTCAAACATTTGGTTTGAACGTGAAGCAAAGGATTTGCTTCCTGAAGGATTTACCCATCCAGGAAGTCCGAACGGGACATTTACGAAAGAAACAGATATCATGGATGTTTGGTTTGATTCCGGTTCTTCGCATCAAGCCGTTCTTCTTGAGCGTGAAGATTTAGTCCGTCCTGCTGACCTTTATCTTGAAGGTTCTGACCAATACCGCGGCTGGTTTAACTCTTCGCTGTCAACAGCGGTTGCAGTAACAGGCAAAGCGCCATACAAAGGCGTTCTAAGCCATGGTTTTGCACTAGATGGTGAAGGCAGAAAAATGAGTAAGTCGCTCGGAAATACCGTAGTTCCTGCCAAAGTAATGAATCAGCTTGGAGCCGATATTTTACGCCTTTGGGTAGCTTCTGTTGATTATCAGGCAGATGTTCGAGTCTCCGATGCCATCTTGAAGCAGGTTGCCGAGGTTTATCGCAAAATCCGTAATACCTTCCGCTTCTTGCTTGGAAATTTAGCGGATTTTGATCCGACGGTAAATATGGTTAAGTATGAAAACCTGCGTGAAGTTGACCAATTTATGCTTGTTAAATTAAATAAGCTGATTAAATATGTACGCAATGCTTATGAAAATTATGAATTTGCCGGCATTTATCATGCAGTCAATAATTTCTGTACCCTTGACTTAAGTGCCTTCTATCTTGATTTTGCAAAAGATGTTCTATATATTGAAGCAGAGAACCACCATGAGCGTCGTGCAATTCAAACTGTTTTATATGAGGCATTGCTTGCCTTGACAAAATTAGTTGCGCCAATTCTTTCACATACAGCAGATGAAGTTTGGAAGTTCATCCCAAATGTCAAAGAGGAAAGTGTGCAATTAACCGACCTTCCGGAGTATCAGGAGCTTGAAGGTTCACAAGCACTAGAAGAAAAATGGTCGTCATTCTTGAAGCTTCGTGATGATGTATTAAAGGCATTAGAAGAAGCAAGGAATCAAAAAGTAATTGGGAAATCGTTAACAGCAAAAGTTTCCTTATATGTGACAGATAAATCAAAAACGCTGTTAGATTCAATTAACGAAAACATGAAACAACTGTTTATCGTCTCGGAATTTGAAGTGGCAGGAACATACGACAAAGCCCCTGAAAATGCCCTTAAATTAGAAACAGCAGCCATTGTTATTACAAAGGCAGAAGGCGAAACATGTGAACGGTGCTGGATTGTGACACCTGATATTGGTCAAGATCCGGAGCATAAAACCCTCTGCCCGCGCTGTGCGGAAGTTGTAAAAGAGAATTATTCACCATCAGTTTAATTCAAATGAAGCCCCTTGCAAAAATGCATGGGGCTTTACTCATTTTTTCCCTTTTTCGTTAATTGTTGTAGTGGTTGTCAAATGTTTTTCCGTGTCAGTTGAAGTATGTCGGAGATAATAAGACAAATGACAAACAACGGAGGTAACAACTATGAATGCTATGCAGGAAAAGCTGTTTTTGGAACTCCGTCAAACAAAAGAGGAAATTGAATTTTCATTAAAAAATAAACAAAAGAAAAATTGGTTTACGTCTATTTTAGAAGAAGAACTTAAAGACATAAATACAGCTATTCAAAAATTTGCGGAGGGGAATTTTGGGCAGTGTGAAATTTCCGGTGAATTTTTACCAGAGGATTTATTAAATATGATCCCTACTTTAAGGTCAATCAAAGATTCAGAAAATTTGGATTCTTATTGCAAAAAAACAATTTATTTAAGGTAACATTGTCGTTTCGCGAAAAAGTATGCTAAAATGCAAAAGAAGTATGTCAAGGTTAAATGTTGTGGAGGTATTTCTTAGTGTTTTATTACTTAATCGCTATTTTTGTTATTTTATTAGATCAAGTTACAAAATGGTTAATTGTAAACAACATGTATTTAGGGGAAAGTATTACCATCATTGATAAAGTTTTGTATATTACTTCACATCGCAATCGAGGTGCGGCATGGGGGATCCTTCAAGGTCAAATGTGGCTCTTTTATGTGATCACGGTTGTTGTCATTGGTGCGATTATGTTTTATCTTCACAAAGCAGCAAAGGGTAAATGGTTATTGGGTGTATCATTAGCATTCATGCTCGGGGGAGCTATCGGTAATTTTATTGACCGTGTCCTTCGTAAAGAAGTGGTCGATTTCATCCATACCTATATTTTCAGCTATAATTTTCCGGTCTTTAATATTGCAGATTCAGCTTTAGTGATCGGGGTAATCTTACTGATGATCCAAATGCTGCGTGAAGAGAGAGAAACAAAGGAGAAAACGTATGGAGAAAATGGAACACACAGTTCTTAAGGAGCAAAAAGGAGATCGGATTGATAAGGTAATCTCCGGACTGAACGAAGAATGGTCACGAACACAGGTCCAGCAGTGGATTAAAGATGGAAATGTCCTGGTAAATGGACAATCCGTTAAAACCAATTATAAAAGCAATGAAAATGATCAAATTGTCATAACGATTCCAGAACCGGAAGAACTGGATGTTCTGCCGGAAGACCTCAATTTAGAAATCTATTATGAAGATAAAGATGTTTTAGTTGTTAATAAACCTCGGGGAATGGTTGTTCATCCTGCTCCGGGACATTTGTCAGGAACGCTTGTAAATGGTTTAATGGCCCACTGTAAGGACCTTTCCGGTATTAACGGTGTATTAAGACCGGGCATTGTTCACCGGATTGATAAAGATACATCAGGGTTATTGATGGTTGCTAAAAACGATGTGGCACACGAAAGCCTTGTGAATCAATTGGTGGAAAAAACGGTCACACGAAAATATAAGGCAATTGTACATGGGATCATTCCCCATGACTTTGGGACAATTGATGCGCCGCTTGGAAGGGATACAAAAGATCGTCAAAGCATGGCAGTTGTAGATAACGGGAAACACGCCGTTACCCATTTTCAGGTGCTCGACAGGTTTAAAGACTTTACCTTTGTTGAGTGTCAATTAGAAACAGGCAGAACCCATCAAATTCGTGTTCACATGAAATATATCGGCTATCCACTTGCCGGCGACCCGAAGTACGGGCCGAAAAAAACACTTGACATTGACGGACAAGCATTGCATGCAGGTGTTCTTGGATTTACCCATCCAAGGACAAACGAATACTTGGAATTTGAAGCGCCGCTTCCAGAGGAGTTTGAACGATTGCTCGATCAACTTAAAAATAATCGTTGACCTGGGCGCCAAATTGCAGTAAGATAACCATAGCTTAATAAGCCTTTAATTCGGTCCCGTGAGGCTGAGAAGGAAACGGTTAATAGATATAGTGAATTTCCATGTCTATATCTATAAAAATAACTTGTTTACCTCTCGCTAAATCGGTGAGAGGTTTTTTATTTTTAAAAAAAGAAGGTGTACCATGAATCAAAAAGCACTTGTCCTTGATGAGCAGGCAATTGGAAGGGCAATGACCAGGATTGCTCACCAAATTATTGAGAAAAACAAGGGTATTGATGATTGCATATTAGTTGGAATTCGAACGAGAGGGATTTTCCTTGCAGAACGTCTTGCAGCTAAAATTGCAGAAATAGAAGGAAAGTCGATTCCTGTAGGTGAAATAGATATTACCCTTTATCGGGATGATTTAACGAAGAAAACGGAAAATCAAGAACCACTTGTGAAGGGTTCGGATATCCCATTTGATATTGGTAATAAAAAAGTCATCCTTGTTGACGATGTATTATACACTGGTAGAACGGTCCGGGCAGGTCTTGATGCACTGATGGATATCGGACGTCCTGCAGCCATACAGCTGGCAGTCTTAGTGGATCGGGGTCATCGTGAGCTCCCAATCAGAGCTGATTATGTGGGGAAAAACATCCCAACATCAAGTGAGGAAAAGATCGTTGTCGAGCTTGCTGAAGTGGACCAGCTTGATCAGGTAAGTATTTTTGATAAATAAATAGCAGCCCTTTTAAATGCAGTCCCGTGAGGCTGGCAAAGGGGAAAGTGCCGATCGTTTTATTAAAGTGCGGCAATTTCTAAACCCTCTTTGTACCTTTACGGACAAAGAGGGTTTTTTTATTAAAAAAAGAAAGAATGATAAACAAAAAATAAATAGGAAACAGGAGAGACCAGAATGAACAATAAACCCATCTTAGACGTAAATGAGATTCCAAAACCCGGTCAATGGCTGACTTTAAGTATCCAGCATTTGTTCTCCATGTTTGGGGCTACGATCTTAGTCCCATATCTTGTCGGCTTAAGCCCGGCAATTGCCCTTATTTCAAGCGGGCTTGGCACCTTGGCGTTTTTATTAATAACAAAAGGGAAAGTACCAGCGTATCTAGGGTCTTCATTCGCTTACATCATTCCAATAAAACTGCTTAATGAAGCAGGGGGACCGGGTGCGGCAATGATTGGGACATTCTTAGCAGGACTTGTGTATGGTATTGTCGCCTTAGTCATTAGCAGGGCAGGTTACCGCTGGATCATGAATCTGCTGCCGCCGATTGTAGTCGGCCCGGTTATCATTGTTATTGGTTTGTCCGTTGCTCCAACTGCTGCAGGGATGGCAATGAATAATCCCGATGGTAAATATAGTATGCTTCATTTTTCAGCGGCATTAGTCACATTAGCTGCAACTATCATTTTCTCGATTTTTGCCAAGAAAATATTAAGCATTATCCCGATATTAGCAGGAATTATCGTTGGCTATATTTACGCATTAATGGTCGGAATCGTCGATTTTGGGCCGGTGATGAAAGCCGGTTGGTTTGAAATGCCGGAATTTGTCATCCCATTTGTCAGCTATAAGGTGAAATTCACATGGGACATTTTCTGGTTAATGGTACCCGTTGCGGTCGTTACCATTTCCGAACATATCGGCCACCAGTTAATCCTAAGTAAGGTAGTCGGTCGTGATTATATTAAAGAACCGGGTTTACATCGTTCCATCCTTGGGGACGGGACAGCAACCATCATTTCCGCATTGGTCGGTGGACCGCCAAAAACAACCTACGGTGAAAATATCGGTGTCCTTGCGATTACAAGGGTTTATAGTGTGTACGTTTTGGCAGGAGCCGGAGTTTTAGCCATCATATTTGGGTTTATTGGGAAAATTACTGCTTTAATTCAAACGATTCCAACACCTGTTATGGGTGGAGTCTCCATCCTACTGTTTGGGATTATTGCTTCATCAGGATTAAGAATGTTAGTCGATAGTAAAATTGATTTTGATGATAAACGAAACCTCGTGATTTCATCTGTGATTCTGATTATCGGTATTGGCGGTGCCATTCTTAAACTGCCATTTAAAGATATCCAAATTCAAGGGATGGCATTAGCAGCAATCTTGGGTGTAATCTTAAACCTTATTCTTCCAGGCAGACAACCAGTAAGTGAAGATATTTTTGGAGAGGAAACAAAAGCAAAACAGAAAACTGCATAATAAAGTTACCTTTTAACTAAGTCCAGTGAGGCTTGAAAGGGTGTTTAGCTTGAACCATTCTGATGAGTTGGGTTTAGGCTTTGATTCAATGCACCCTGATGGAGAGTTCAGGGTGCATTTTTAATGCAATAAAGCGGAAGGTGGGAAAAAGGATGTTGAATCATTTACTAACCACAAATGAATTAAAGGTGGAGGAAATTTATCAAATTCTCGAGGATGCTAAAAGGTTTTCGGAAGGAATGGTCTGGACGCCGGAAAAGCAAATGTTTGCAGCCAACTTATTTTTTGAAGCCAGTACACGGACAAAATGCAGTTTCGAGGTAGCGGAACGACGGTTAGGCTTAGGAGTTATTCCATTTGAAGTAGAAACCTCAAGTGTCCAAAAAGGGGAGACACTTTACGATACAGTTAAAACATTGGAATCAATTGGTGTCCAGACAATCGTCATCCGCCACAAGCAGGATCGTTACTTTGATGAGCTGGTTGGAAAGGTGAATATTCCGATTCTTAACGGCGGGGATGGCTGCGGGCATCATCCAACACAGTCGCTCCTTGACCTATTAACCATTCAGCAAGAGTTTGGCCAATTTGAGGGCCTAAGGATTGCAATCCTTGGGGATATAAGTCACAGCAGAGTGGCAAGGTCAAATGCCGATGCCTTAACAAGACTCGGAGCAAATGTCATTTTCTCCGGACCGGAGGAATGGTTTGATTACCACAGTATAAATTCAACCCGGTTCAAACCAATTGATGAAGCCGTTAGAGAAGCGGATGTTGTCATGCTCCTCCGCGTTCAACATGAACGCCATCAAAGGAAGGGTAGCTTTACAGCATCGGAGTATCATAGTCAATTTGGTCTCACGTTAGAAAGGGAAAGGCAAATGAAGCCTGACAGTATTATCATGCATCCTGCCCCAGTGAACCGAAATGTGGAAATTGCTGATAGCTTGGTAGAATGCAAGCGGTCAAGAATCTTCAAACAAATGGAAAACGGGGTTTATGTCAGAATGGCCGCCTTAAAACGGTCAATCGAAAGTTTAATGGGAGGGAATCAATATGAAACTGCTTATTCAGAACGCAAATTACATAGCATCTAACGGTCAAATGATTCAGACTGATATTTTAATAGAAAACGGGATTATAACAAAAATAGAAAAGAAGCTTGCAGAAGAAGCAGACCGCACGGTGGACGCAGCCGGAATGGTTGTCTCACCGGGCTTCATCGACCTACATGTCCACCTCCGCGAGCCTGGAGGCGAAAGAAAAGAAACCATCGCAACCGGAACAATGGCCGCCGCAAAAGGCGGATTTACCACTGTTGCCACAATGCCAAACACCCGACCGGTGCCTGACACCATAAACCACATGGAGGACTTGCAAAAGCGGATTCAGGAGACGGCCCATGTGCGGGTTCTGCCGTATGCATCGATTACGACAAGGCTGCTTGGTCAGGAGTTAACGGACTTTGCGGGGCTGAAAGGTGCTGGGGCGTTTGCCTTTACCGATGATGGGGTGGGGATCCAATCGGCGAGCATGATGCTTGAAGCCATGCAGAAAGCTGCAGCATTGGATATGACCGTAGTAGCTCATTGTGAAGAGAACACCCTCATTAATAAAGGGTGTGTCCACGATGGGACATTTGCGAAACGAAACGACTTAAACGGAATTCCATCTGTTTGTGAATCAGTTCAGATTGCAAGGGATGTATTACTTGCTGAGGCAGCTGGCTGTCATTACCATGTTTGTCATGTCTCTACGAAGGAGTCTGTCCGGGTGATAAGGGATGCTAAGCGGGCAGGAATTAAAGTCACTGCAGAAGTGACCCCGCACCACCTATTAGTATCGCAAGACGACATTCCAGGTCTTGATGCCAATTATAAGATGAATCCACCGCTAAGGGATGCTGCCGATCGTGCAGCCCTAATCGAAGGTCTGCTTGATGGAACCATTGATTTCATTGCGACCGACCATGCACCACACACACTAGAAGAGAAGAGTGAAGGAATGGAGTTGGCACCATTCGGGATTGTTGGTTTGGAGACAGCATTTCCACTCCTATATACACATTTCGTGTGTAAAAATATGATTTCACTTGAAGAGTTAATAGGCTTTTTAACAAGGAAGCCGGCCGATAGCTTTGACCTGCCATTTGGAAAAATCGAAATAGGAGCACCTGCCGACCTCGTCCTCTTGAATCTGAATGAAGAAAAAGAAATTGATCCTAGCGGGTTTTTGTCCAAAGGAAAAAACACCCCATTTGCCGGCTGGAAATGTAAAGGCTGGCCGGAGATGACAATCGTTATTGGGCAAGTAGTTTGGGAAAAAGGATGTGTAACAGCATGAAAGCACAGCTGATTTTAGAAGATGGAACGATTTTTATCGGAGATGGATTTGGCAGTCATATGGATACAATTGGCGAAGTCGTTTTTAATACGGGGATGACAGGCTATCAAGAAATTCTTTCGGATCCTTCTTATTGCGGGCAAATTGTTATGCTTACCTATCCGTTAATCGGAAATTATGGAATCAACCGCGATGATTTTGAATCCATTCATCCTGCTGTGAAAGGATTTATTGTCAAGGAAGTGACGGATTATCCTTCCAACTGGCGCAGTGAATTTACCCTCGATGAGTACTTTAAAATGAAAAAAATCCCCGGAATTGCCGGGATTGATACAAGAAAATTAACAAGGATTATCCGTAAGTATGGAACATTAAAAGGGGCGATTTGCAGCATTGATCGCGATCCATATGAGGTTGTCAGCAGATTGCGGCAAACGAAACTCCCAATCGACCAAGTAAGAACCGTGTCGACAAAAAATTCATATCCAAGCCCAGGCCGCGGGAAGCGCATTGTTCTGGTTGATTTTGGGATGAAACATGGTATTTTACGAGAACTAAATAAGCGCGGCTGTGATGTCGTAGTTGTTCCATACCATACAACGGCGGATGAAATCCTGCAATTGCGGCCGGACGGAATTATGCTTTCAAATGGACCTGGAGATCCGAAGGATGTCCCTGAAGCAATCCATATGATTAAACAAGTATTGGGGATCATTCCGCTATTTGGAATATGCCTGGGACATCAATTATTTGCCTTAGCCTGCGGTGCGAACACGGTGAAAATGAAATTTGGCCACCGTGGTTCAAACCATCCAGTTAAGGAGCTGGCTACAGGAAAAATTTCCATAACTTCGCAAAACCATGGATACACGGTTGAAACAGATTCTTTACATCAAACTAGATTGGCAGTAACGCATACAGCATTGAATGATGGAACAATTGAAGGATTAAAACATTTAGATTATCCCGCCTTTACGGTTCAATATCATCCCGAGGCTTCCCCGGGACCAGAGGATGCAAACAGCTTATTTGAACAATTTCTTGCCATGATTGAAACTGAAAAACAGGAGGTTAAACCAACATGCCAAAACGTACAGATATAAACTCCATTTTAGTCATCGGATCAGGACCCATTGTCATCGGTCAGGCTGCGGAATTTGACTATGCCGGCACCCAAGCCTGTATAGCACTGAAGGAGGAAGGCTATCGGGTTATTCTCATAAACTCTAATCCTGCAACGATAATGACAGATACAGAAATTGCCGATGCCGTATATATTGAACCGTTAACAGTGGAATTTGTCAGCCGAATTATTCGGAAAGAACGCCCTGATGCTTTAGTCGCAACGCTTGGAGGCCAGACGGGTCTAAACCTGGCGGTAGAGCTCGCCAATTCGGGAGTTCTTGAAGAGTGTGAAGTTGAAATTTTAGGCACGAAGCTTACGGCCATTAACCAAGCAGAGGATCGGGAGTTATTCCGCAGCTTAATGAATGAATTGAATGAACCAGTCCCAGATAGTGAAATCATCCATGAATTAGCGGAAGCGAAAGCTTTTGTTGAAAAAATTGGCTTCCCAGTCATTGTCCGTCCGGCCTTTACACTCGGCGGAACGGGCGGCGGGATCTGTCACAATCCCGAAGAATTAGAGGAAATTGTGACCAGCGGCTTAAAGAACAGCCCTGTTCATCAATGCTTGCTAGAAAAAAGCATTGCCGGCTTCAAGGAAATTGAATATGAGGTCATGCGCGATGCCAATGATAACGCGATTGTGGTTTGTAACATGGAAAACATCGATCCAGTCGGTGTCCATACCGGTGATTCTATCGTAGTCGCTCCAAGTCAAACCTTAAGCGATCGTGAATATCAGCTCTTAAGAAATGTGTCACTTAAAATCATTCGTGCCCTCGGAATTGAAGGGGGCTGTAATGTTCAGCTTGCCTTAGACCCGGACAGCTTCCATTACTATATTATCGAAGTAAATCCACGAGTTAGCCGGTCATCTGCATTAGCATCCAAGGCAACGGGCTATCCGATTGCCAAGCTGGCCGCTAAAATTGCGGTGGGCTTAACTCTCGATGAGATGCTAAATCCGGTTACCGGAAAAACATATGCCTGTTTCGAACCAGCGCTTGACTATATCGTCACAAAAATCCCGCGTTGGCCGTTTGATAAATTTGAATCAGGAAACCGCTCGCTTGGCACGCAAATGAAGGCGACTGGAGAAGTCATGGCCATCGGCCGAACGTTTGAGGAATCCCTGTTAAAAGCGATCCGCTCCCTTGAGGCTGGTGTTCATCATTTTGAATTAAACGGGGCGGATGATATCGATGACGAATTACTGGAAAAACGAATTCATAAAGCAGGCGATGAGCGCCTCTTCTATATTGCGGAGGCCTTAAAGCGAGGTACTTCAATTGAAACCATCCATCAATGGAGCAAAATCGATTTATTTTTCCTGAAGAAAATGGTCGGTCTAATTGAACTTGAAGCAAAGCTTGCAGCCCATCCATTTGACAAGGAACTCCTTAAAGAAGCAAAGCAAAAGGGCTTTACCGATAAGAAAATTGCCGAGCTTTGGAATCAGACAGAAACCGATATCTATCATTTGCGCAAAGATCTTGGCATCATGCCTGTTTACAAAATGGTGGATACGTGTGCGTCAGAATTTGAGAGTGAAACACCTTATTTCTACGGCACGTATGAAGAGGAAAATGAATCAGTTGTTTCCGAAAGGAGCAGTGTGATTGTTCTTGGCTCAGGTCCAATCCGGATCGGTCAAGGGATTGAGTTTGATTATGCCACTGTCCATTCCGTGAAAGCAATTAAAGAAGCGGGCCATGAGGCGATCATTATCAATAACAATCCGGAAACCGTTTCAACCGATTTCAGTATTTCTGATAAGCTCTATTTTGAGCCATTGACGATTGAGGACGTTATGTCCATTATCGAATTAGAAAATCCACTTGGTGTAGTAGTACAGTTTGGCGGACAGACAGCCATCAATCTGGCTGCAGAGCTGGTTGAACGCGGAGTGAAAATTTTAGGAACAAGCTTAGAGGATTTAGACCGAGCGGAGAATCGGGATAAATTTGAACAAGCACTGGAGCAGATCAATATTCCGCAGCCGCTCGGTAAAACGGCATTGTCGGTACAGGAAGCAGTTGTGATTGCTAAGGAAATAGGATATCCCGTCCTAGTCCGTCCTTCCTATGTTCTTGGCGGCAGGGCAATGGAAATTGTCTACCATCCAGAAGAATTACTTCATTACATGGAAAATGCCGTTAAAATCAACCCGGAGCATCCCGTCTTGATTGACCGGTACTTAACAGGGAAGGAAATCGAAGTGGATGCCATTTGTGATGGCGAAACGGTTTTGATTCCAGGGATCATGGAGCATATTGAACGGGCAGGCGTGCACTCTGGCGATTCCATCGCCGTCTATCCGCCGCAAACACTCTCAGAGAATGTGAAACAAACACTTGTTGACTATACGGAAAAATTGGCTAAGGGCTTAAATATTATCGGGCTATTGAATATTCAATATGTATTATCAGGGAATCAAATATATGTTCTTGAAGTCAATCCACGATCAAGCCGAACGGTTCCGTTTTTGAGTAAAATCACGAACATACCGATGGCGAAAATTGCGACAAAAGCTATCCTTGGAATATCGATTGATAAACAAGGGTACCAGCCAGGTCTTGTTCCCGAAAAAAGCGGCGTTTATGTCAAAGTGCCAGTATTCTCATTTGCTAAGCTAAAAAGTGTTGATATCACCTTAGGACCGGAAATGAAATCAACCGGTGAGGTAATGGGGAAGGATATCACACTTGAAAAGGCGCTATACAAAGGACTAATCGCCTCCGGTATGAATATTCAAAAGTTTGGCACTGTGTTGTTTACAGTTGCTGACAAGGATAAGGACGAAGCATTAAAACTGGCGGTCAGGTTTGCCGCTAATGGCTATCGCTTAATGGCAACTAGCGGTACAGCAGCCCTACTGGAAACAGCCGGCTTGAAGGTAAAGGTGGTCGGGAAGATTGGCGCAGAAGGACAGACATTGTTGGATGTGATCCATCGTGGCGAAGCCCAATTCATCATCAATACGCTGACAAAAGGGAAACAGCCAGAGAGGGATGGCTTTAGAATCCGCCGGGAAGCAGTCGAAAACGGAGTTCCTTGTTTAACTTCATTAGATACAGCAGATGCGATTTTGAAGGTAATCGAATCAATGAATTTTTCCGCGGAAGCGATGGGTTTAGGAAATAAGGAGGCCGTTCTTGTATGATTCAAAAAGAATTTTGCCCCATTATCAGTCAAAGGGAGATCGCCGATGATATTTTTGAACTAACAGTGAAAGCAGGAATGGTTAGTCAAATCAAAGCTCCGGGGCAATTTGTTCATATTCGGGTTGCCAGTGCCCTGGATCCCCTTTTGCGGAGACCTATCAGTATATCATCGTTTAATCGTGAAAAAGAACAATTTACGATGATTTATCGCAAGGAAGGCAGAGGGACATCGCTGCTCGCGAAAATGGAACGAGGGATGGAGCTTGATATCCTCGGTCCGTTAGGAAATGGCTTTCCTGTTGAAGAAATGCGTATTGGAGAAACAGCACTCCTCGTCGGCGGCGGAATCGGTGTTCCACCCCTTTATGAATTATCTAACCAATTAACAGCAAAAGGAATGAAGGTTATTCACATTCTTGGTTTTCAAACAGAAACAGCGGTTTTTTATGAACAGGAATTTTTAAAAAATGGCGAAACGTACGTGACTACTGTTGACGGAACGTATGGGACAAAAGGTTTTGTAACTGATGTGATGAAAGATTTACAGTTTAACTGTATCTATGCCTGCGGTCCAACCCCAATGCTGAGGGCGCTGGAACAACAGTTTTCAGATAAAAGGATGTTTTTATCGCTAGAAGAACGAATGGGCTGCGGGATTGGCGCATGTTTTGCTTGTGTCTGCAAAAAGGCGGATGATCCTTCAGGAATTTCCTATAAAAAAGTCTGCAGTGACGGACCTGTATTCCGTGCCGGGGAGGTATTGATTTGAACCGTTTACATGTAAAATTACCGGGTTTAAACCTAAAAAACCCGATTATGCCGGCATCAGGCTGCTTTGGGTTTGGACGTGAATACAGCCAATTTTATGATTTAGGTGTTCTCGGTGCCATCATGATTAAAGCAACAACCGTCGAACCGAGATTTGGCAATCCAACACCTCGTGTCGCGGAAACAGACGCTGGAATGCTTAATGCGATTGGATTGCAAAATCCGGGATTAAAGAAAGTAATGGCCGAGGAGTTACCTTGGTTATCCCAGTTTGATGTCCCGATTATTGCCAATGTAGCCGGTTCCCTTGAAGAGGATTATGTCACTGTTGCACGTGAAATTTCAAAGGCAGCCAATGTTCAGGCATTAGAGTTAAATATTTCTTGCCCGAACGTAAAAACTGGAGGAATCGCATTTGGTACGCTTCCTGAGGTTGCCAAGCAATTGACGCGGAGGGTAAAAGAGGTTTCAGAGGTTCCTGTTTATGTCAAGCTATCCCCGAATGTCACCAATATCGTCGAAATGGCGAGGGCAGTGGAAGATGGTGGTGCTGACGGCATTACGATGATCAATACACTTGTCGGTATGAGGCTTGATTTAAAAACAGGCAGGCCGATTTTAGCAAATAGATCAGGCGGGCTTTCCGGACCTGCGATTAAGCCAGTGGCCATTCGAATGATTTATGAGGTAAGCCAAGCTGTTTCGATTCCGATTATCGGGATGGGCGGCGTTCAAACAGTAGAGGATGTCATTGAGTATTTTTATGCCGGGGCAAGTGCCGTCGCTGTTGGAACAGCGAATTTCGTCGATCCGTTTGTCTGCCCAACCATCATCGAGGAACTGCCGCTGCTCTTAGAAAAATTAGGGTTCGAACACATCAATGAACTTAGAGGAAGGAGCTGGAAACAGCATGGACAACTCGCTCATCATCGCTCTTGATTTTTCAAACAGAAACGAAGTCGAACGTTTTTTGTCACCGTTTGAAGACAGAAAACTGTTTGTAAAAGTGGGCATGGAGCTTTTTTACCAAGAAGGCCCATCTATTATTCACATGTTAAAAGAAAAAGGACATCAGATTTTTCTCGATTTAAAGTTGCACGATATACCGAACACAGTAAAAAGTGCAATGAAGGGGCTTGCTCGACTGGAATGTGACCTTGTCAATGTTCATGCTGCTGGTGGAAAAGAGATGATGGAAGCGGCAGTAGAAGGATTAGTTGCGGGGACGGCTGCTGGCAGGAAGCGCCCCAATTGCATCGCCGTAACGCAATTGACCAGCACTTCACAAGTACAGATGAATAATGAACAGCTCATACCCATATCATTGAATGAATCAGTACTTCACTATGCTTCTTTAGCGAAAGATGCGGGATTAAATGGAGTAGTTTGCTCCGCATGGGAATCGGAATCGATTCATGACAAAACAGGTAGTTCATTTTTAACCGTTTGCCCAGGAATTAGATTGGAGTCTGATCATGTTGGTGACCAAAAACGTGTAGCAACGCCGGAATATGCAAAAGCTGCAGGCGTAAGCGCAATTGTCGTTGGACGTTCGATAACTCGGTCACCGGACCCGGTGAAAAGCTATGAACAATGGATGAATGTATGGAGAGGGGAACATCAATGAAAAAGGAAATTGCTAAAAAACTATTAGAAATCAATGCGGTGGCCTTAAAACCGCAAGACCCATTTACTTGGACATCAGGACTAAAATCCCCGATTTATTGTGATAACCGACTGACTCTCTCTTATCCTAAAGTAAGAAGAGAGATTGCGGCAGGATTGCAAAAACTTATCAAAGAAAACTTTCCGGAAACAGAAGTAATTGCAGGTACGGCAACAGCAGGGATTCCACATGCCGCCTGGGTCAGCGAACTTATGGACCTGCCGATGTGTTATGTGCGGTCGAAGGCGAAGGGCCATGGTAAAGGTAATCAAATCGAAGGCAAATTGGAACAGGGCCAAAAGGTTGTGGTCGTAGAAGATCTCATTTCTACCGGCGGCAGTGTGATTACAGCGGTCCAAGCATTAAGAGAAGCAGGCTGCGAAGTACTTGGGGTTGTGTCTATTTTTACATATGGGCTTGAAAAGGGTAGACAGCTTCTTGATGATGCAGAAATTATTAGTTATTCACTTACCGATTTTCCGACATTAATCGAAGTAGCTATTTCAAATGGGTATGTGAGCCCGGAAGATCAGGAAAGTCTATTATTGTGGAGTAAAGATCCTTCTGAATGGAGCAAACAGTTCCAGGAAACTGATTCGCTGATAAAATCTGAAATTCGCTGATATATTTCCATATTCGCTGATAAATCACGTGAATTCGCTGATAAATCATAAAAATCCGCTGATAAATCAAAAAAGAGGAGTCCAATTGGACTCCTCTTTTCCTTCTATTTCTTCAATTTCAACACCAATTCTTCATCCGGAGTCACATAAACCGTTTGCTGATTATCGTAAATCATAAAACCTGGCTTGGCGCCGCTCGGCTTTTTGACGTGGCGGACTTTCGTGAAATCAACAGGCACTGAACTTGAATTCCGCGCTTTACTATAATAGGCCGCCAGAACAGCTGCCTCCATTAAAGTTTCATCAGCAGGTTCCTTGCTGCGAATCACCACATGTGATCCCGGAATATCCTTTGTATGAAGCCAAATCTCATCCCTTGCAGCGAGCTTATTGGTTAAATAATCATTTTGCTTATTATTTTTTCCAACAATAATTTCCGTGCCATCTGACGCATGAAAGTGGTCAAGCACCGGCTTAGCATTTTGCGCTTTCTTGGCATTTCGTTTCTGACGTTCACGTATATATCCGCCCTCAACAAGCTCCTCGCGAATCTCTTGAATATCCTTGGGTGAAGCAGCTTGTACCTGCTGCGTTAAATTTTCGAAATAGGCAACTTCCTCACGGGCCTTTGCAATTTGTTCAACAACCACTGCCATAGCATTCTTTGCCTTTTGATATTTGGAAAAATATTTTTGCGCATTTTCCGATGGGGTTTTCCTTGGGTCAAGTGGAATCACAATGGTTCCACCCAATTCATCATAATAATCAAGTACTTCGATTTCTTTCATACCCTTTTTTGCTGCGTAAAGATTAGCCGTTAAAAGCTCTCCATAGCGCTGGAACTGATCTGCCCGTTCCGCATCTTTTAACGTAACCTCGAGCTTGCCAATCTTTTTCTCGTTTTTTTCTTTTTCGTTACTAATAAAGCGCTCGATATCATTTCCTTGCTGTTTAACCCTGTCGCGTTCCGCTTTGCCAAAATAATAGCGGTCGAGCATTTCACTAATCGATGGGAATGTTTTAATTTCTCCCTTTAAATGCTCAAGTGGAAAAAGATAAAAAGATTCCTTGCCATCGGCGGATATAATCGAAGGAGAGATATCTCCCGCAGCTATTTTTTTTATCAAACGGATAAATGTTCCAGGCACGGTCGTTCGATTAGCAAGGCCGCTTTGAATAATAACTTCCTTAGCAAAAAGCGGCGACGTACCTGCAAAATGCTCAACAAGCTGACGGTCCAGCTTACCTCCAATAAAATCCACAGACCTTACAACATCCTCTTCAACAGCCTCAAATGGATTGATCTTGTTTTGCGCAGGAGGATATATATACGGCTGCCCCGGTAAAATGGCCCTGTGGCTGTTTACCGCAAATGAAACATGCTTAATGCTATCAAGAATGACATTACGCGTTTTATCGACCAAAACAATATTACTGTGACGGCCCATGATTTCAATGATTAATTGTTTATAACTAATATCACCAATCTCATTCCGCCCCTTAATTTCTAAAATAATCATCCGGTCATTATCAACCTGATATAAATCCTCCAAAATGTAACCCTCAATATGCTTTCTAAGCAGCATACAAAACATTGGCGGTTCACTCGGATTATCGTAAGCTTCGTTTGTGAGCTGCACCCGTGCATAACTTGGATGTGCAGATAAAAGAAGTTTTTGATTCACACCATTTGCTCGGATCGTAAGAATCACTTCATTTTTATAGGGTTGATGTACCTTATTGATTCTTCCACCCTTCAAGGAAGAAATAAGCTCATCAACCATTGCTTTTGTAAATAAACCATCAAATGACATTGAAAACATCCTTTTCTTGAAACATATAAATTTATTATATCCTACTATTTTAACATCTGTCTTATTTTACTCAGCGATGACAATTTCAACTAGCATTTTTTTGGACGACCCTGAATAAGCTTTCCATAGACAAGTCTATAAAAGGGGGAAGTGAGATGGTCGGATGAAATTCCATGAAATGAAGATAGATCAAGTAGAAAAGGCCTTAGAAACCGACTTTTCTTCTGGATTATCACAGGAAGAAGTAAAAAAGCGAATCAAACAGCACGGACTAAATGAATTAGACGAGGGAGAAAAGCAATCGGCTTTACTCTTATTTTTTAGTCAATTTAAAGATTTTATGGTCTTAGTGCTTCTTGCCGCAACCTTGATTTCCGGGCTGCTCGGTGAATATATTGATGCCATTGCTATCATCGCAATCGTTATTATTAACGGCTGTCTTGGTTTTTACCAGGAAAGGCGGGCGGAAAAATCACTTCAGGCTTTGAAAGAATTATCGGCACCACAGGTTTCGGTACTAAGGGATGGGAAGTGGCAGAAGATTCCTTCAAAGGAAATAGTGGTTGGTGATATTTTAAAGTTTACTAGCGGCGACCGCATTGGTGCCGATGTTCGTGTGATTGAATCAAAAAGCTTAGAAATTGAAGAATCTGCATTAACGGGTGAGTCTGTCCCGGTATCAAAACATATTGATAGCTTAACAAATCCTAACCCGGGCATTGGAGATATGGAAAATATCGCTTTCATGGGGACAATGATCACCAGAGGAAGCGGTGTCGGGGTTGTAATGGCGACTGGAATGAAAACGGCAATGGGACAAATTGCTGATTTACTCCAAAATGCAGAGTCGCAGGAAACACCATTGCAGCGCCGTTTAGAGCAGCTGGGGAAAATATTAATCACTGTAGCCTTGCTGTTAACTGTTCTTGTCGTGATCGTTGGTGTATTGCGTGGTCACGAATTATATGAAATGTTTTTAGCAGGTGTTTCTCTTGCAGTTGCGGCGATACCTGAAGGGCTGCCGGCAATTGTGACCGTGGCCCTATCTCTTGGTGTTCAGAAAATGATTAGGAAAAATGCGATTGTCAGGAAACTCCCGGCAGTAGAAACCCTTGGCTGTGCCTCGGTAATTTGCTCCGACAAAACTGGGACGATGACACAAAATAAAATGACGGTTACTCATTTATGGAGCGGCGGACACACCTGGACAGTCGACGGTGTAGGATACAAGCCGCAAGGAAAATTTTATAAGAATGAAAGAGTAGTCCTTCCAAAAGATGAAAAATCATTGCAGCAAATGCTGATTTTTGGGATGATCTGTAATCACTCGGATTTGGTTTTGAAGGATGATGATTTTATTCTTGACGGCGACCCAACGGAAGGCGCCTTGCTGGTAAGTGCCATGAAAGCAGGCTTTGATCGTTCCAAGTTGTTGGAAGATTTTACCATTATGAATGAATTCCCGTTTGATTCTGCCAGAAAAATGATGAGTATCCATGTGAAAGACAAACAAGGAAGGCATTTCATCGTAACAAAGGGAGCACCGGACGTCATTTTGGGTAATAGTGAATCAATTCTTTGGGATGAGCGGACACAATATTTAAATAAAGAAACACACTTAAAGGTGCAGGACGCAATAAATGGTCTCGCTTCACAGGCGCTCCGGACGATTGCGATTGCCTTTAAGCCAATACCGGCAAACAACGTCATCTTAAGTGAGCATGAAGCAGAGAAAAAACTAACCTTTATTGGTGTGCAAGGCATGATCGATCCGCCGAGACCTGAAGTAAAAGCTGCTGTCAAAGAATGTAAGGACGCTGGGATTAAAACCGTTATGATTACCGGTGATCATGTCATAACTGCAAAAGCCATTGCTTCCCAATTGGGGATCTTAACGAAAAAGAGCAAGGTGCTTGATGGCAAAGCGTTGTCTGAAATGTCGGTAGCTGAGCTTGAAGAAGTAGTTGATGACATTGCGGTTTTTGCCAGGGTTTCGCCCGAACATAAATTGAAAATAGTCAAAGCATTGCAAAATAAAGGACATATCGTTGCGATGACAGGTGATGGCGTGAATGATGCCCCTGCCATCAAGGCGGCAGATATCGGTGTGGCGATGGGAATAACCGGTACAGATGTTGCGAAAGAAGCTTCGGCACTTGTTTTGTTAGACGATAATTTTGCAACAATTAAGGCAGCAATAACAGAGGGCAGGAACATTTATGAAAATATCCGCAAATTCGTTCGTTACCTGCTGGCATCAAATGTGGGTGAAATATTGGTCATGTTGTTTGCGATGCTTCTTGCATTGCCGCTTCCACTAGTACCAATCCAAATCCTTTGGGTTAATTTGGTGACGGACGGGCTGCCGGCAATGGCACTCGGCCTCGATCGCCCTGAAGAAAACGTGATGAAACGGGGGCCTCGCAGCCCTAATGAAGGAATTTTTTCACGCGGTTTAGGCTGGAAGGTCGTATCGCGCGGGTTCCTGATTGGACTTGTGACATTATTAGCCTTTATTATTGTGTACCATAACGACAAGTCTCAATTGCCGTACGCACAGACTGTTGCCTTTGCCACATTGGTCATGGCCCAGCTTATTCATGTGTTTGATTGCCGCAGCGAAAAATCTGTCCTCTCGAGAAATCCGTTTGGGAATCAATATCTTGTTTGGGCTGTGATCTCTTCGCTTGTATTAATGTTGGTTGTTATTTATTACCCACCATTACAGCCTATTTTCCACACATTGCCGATTGCGGCAAAAGATTGGCTGTTGATTGTCGGCTTATCTTCAATACCAACTTTTTTACTAGCTGGATCATTTTTGTTAAGAAAAACAAAATAAAGTGTGTTATAATCCAAAAGGTAATAGAAACCATTCTATTACCTTTTGTCTTTTCTTACATACATAGAGAGCCGATCATTTATTAAAGATTGGATGTGCACGTAATGGTTATAAGCATGACAGGCTTTGGCAGAGGAAAGGCCGTCTCAGGCTCCTTCTCTGTAAATGTAGAAGTAAAAACAGTTAACCACCGATTTTCAGAAATGAATATTCGGATGCCGAGACAGCTGTTAAAAATAGAGGATAAAATAAAAAAGAAACTAAACCAGCATATCCGCCGCGGCAGGATAGAGGTTTATGTAAGTGTTGAAGGAGAAGGGGTCGTCACCCGTAAAGTTCATGTTGATTGGAACCTGATTGAAGAATATTTTCAGTTCATCGAGCAGACGCGAAGCAAATATGGGATAGAAGAAACAATCACACTAAGGGACTTACTAAATCGGACAGACCTTTTACATATTGAAGAAAGAGAAGCAGGCAATGAAGAAATTGAGAATTTAGTTCTTTCCGCAGTGGAAGAAGCAGGAATATTACTAAAACAAATGCGGATGGCCGAAGGGGAAGAATTGAAAAAAGATTTGCTCGCGATTACTTCCCAATTAGAAGCAAATGTATTTGATCTTCAAAAATATGCCCCGCTCGTTGTTCAATCCTTTAAAGAGCGTTTAACTAAAAGGATGCAGGAGTTTGTCAATGGGCAATTAGATGAAACCCGAATTTTAACAGAGGTAGCTGTTTTTGCTGATAAAGCCGATATTAATGAAGAAATTACCCGGTTAAAAAGCCATATTCAGCAATTCTTGCAAACGTTAAATGATCAAGAGCCAATTGGCAGAAAGCTTGATTTTATTGTTCAGGAAATGAACAGAGAAGCAAATACGATTGGATCAAAAGCAAATGATTCCAACATCGCCAAAAAGGTTGTTGAGATTAAAAGTTTACTTGAAAAACTGAAGGAACAGGTTCAGAATATCGAATAGGACTGTTTAGAAACTGTTTAACACGGCCAAAATAGATTATTGATGATTGGATGAGTGACCATGTCGATTAAATTAATTAATATTGGATTTGGGAATATCGTTTCTGCCAATCGTATTATTTCCATTGTCAGCCCGGAATCAGCACCAATTAAAAGAATTATTCAGGATGCCCGGGATCGGGGCTCGTTAATAGATGCTACATACGGAAGACGTACACGTGCAGTGATCGTCATGGATAGCGACCACGTTATACTATCAGCTGTACAGCCAGAAACGGTTGCCCATCGCTTAACGGACCGTGATGAAACTATTGATGAAGGGTAGGATTTATAAACATGCAGGAAAAAGGATTGCTGATTGTACTTTCCGGACCATCCGGGGTTGGAAAAGGAACGGTTCGAAAAGAAATTTTTTCTCATCCCGATACGGCTTTTGAATATTCAATTTCAATGACAACCCGCGCACCCCGCTCGGGGGAAGTGGATGGGGTAGATTATTTTTTTAAGACAAGAGGAGAATTTGAACGATTAATTGAGCAGGGCAAGCTGCTGGAGTACGCTGAATTTGTCGGGAACTATTACGGTACCCCTGTTGATTATGTACGTGAAACCTTAGATGCTGGAAAAGATGTCTTTTTAGAAATTGAAGTAAAGGGTGCCCGTCAGGTGCGGGAAAAGTTCCCTGAAGGGTTATTTATTTTTCTTATGCCACCAAGTCTTTCCGAATTAAAGAACCGGATTGTAACAAGGGGAACAGAAACGGATGACATTATCCGAAACCGAATGCTGTCCGCCCGTGAAGAAATTGACATGATGGAATTATATGATTATGTCGTTGAAAATGACCAGGTTGAGCATGCCTGTGAACGTGTGAAGGCGATTGTAACGGCCGAGCATTGCCGCAGAGAACGAGTGGAACATCGCTATAAAAAATTGCTGGAGGTTGAATAATATGTTATATCCGTCTATCGATTCATTGCTTGAAAAAATTGATTCTAAATACTCGCTTGTATCTGTTGCTGCCAAGCGTGCCCGCGTGATGTCTCAAGTAAAAGATGAAAGATTGCCGAAATATGTTTCCTATAAGTATGTGGGGAAAGCATTAGAGGAAATTTATAGCGGTGAGCTTACCTATCGTATTTCCAAAAAAGCTGAAGCAGCTACCGATTGATTAATCAGTAAGGTATTACATGAAATAGCTCAATGCATGGAAGAAGGACTGACAACAAAGGAAAAACTCCTAAAAGTGTCAGCCTTTTTTATTTGCCTTTCAGGAAATTTGTCGAATTCGATAGGTAAATGGTGAAAATTTGTTGGAATTCTAGCATAATAAAAAGAGATAAAGTGGACGAGAAGTGAGGGATTATAGGTGATGATCATGGATAAAAAAATTTTATTATGTGTTACTGGAGGTATTGCTGTATATAAAGCAGCAGCCTTAACAAGTAAACTTGTTCAAGCTGGAGCACAGGTTAAGGTGATTTTGAGTGAATCCGCAGAAAAGTTTGTTACCCCATTAACCTTTCAGGCATTATCCCGCAATGAAGTATTTACTGATACTTTTGATGAAAAAAATCCACATGTAATTGCCCATATTGATTTGGCTGACTGGGCAGATTTAATTCTTGTTGCCCCCGCAACTGCTAATACGATTGCTAAGCTTGCAAACGGGGTTGCCGATAATATGATTACGACAACCATGATGGCCGCGACGGCACCTGTGTGGATTGCCCCTGCCATGAATGTGCATATGTATGACCATCCTGCTGTGAAAAAAAACCTTTCGATTTTAGCTGAATACGGCTATCAATTCATCGAACCAAGCGAAGGGTATCTAGCCTGTGGCTATGTCGGGAAGGGGCGCCTGGAGGAACCGGAGAAAATTGTCGATTTGATACGAAGTTTTTTTGCTAAAGATGAACGAAAACAATTAATAGGAAAAACGGTTGTTGTTACCGCGGGTCCTACACGGGAAAAAATTGATCCGGTCCGATTTATCTCTAATCATTCAACCGGAAAAATGGGCTTTGCGATTGCAGAAGAGGCGAAAAGGCAAGGTGCCCATGTTGTCTTAGTTTCCGGACCAGTCCAAATTGCAGCTCCGTCAGGTGTAGAGTTGATAAAAGTCGAGAGTGCCGAGGAAATGTACAACACTGTTTTAAAATTTTATGAATCAGCTGATGTTGTGATTAAAACTGCTGCAGTTGCTGACTATCGCCCAAAAAACACCTATGACCAGAAGGTGAAAAAGCAAACAGGAGACGCAGTTATTGATCTTGAAAGAACAAAAGATATTTTGTTCGAGCTTGGGCAAAGGAAAAAGAATCAAGTCCTGGTAGGCTTTGCCGCAGAGACTGAGAATCTAGAAGAATACGCTAGAATAAAATTAACAAAGAAAAATGCAGATCTACTTGTAGCTAACAATGTGAAAACTGCTGGTGCCGGTTTTGGGACAGACACAAACATTGTCACCCTTTTCAAGCGTTCCGGAGCGGTTATTGAATTGCCAGTTATGTCAAAAAAAGATGTTGCAAAAAAAATAATCGAAGAAGTTACTTCTCTTTTGAAGGATATGGGTAAAAATGCAAATAGCTAGTGTGATTGTGGATGTTCCGACAAAACAAACCGATAGAGCTTTCGATTACTTTATTCCTGAGCAATGGAGGGGTGTTATTCAACCGGGAATGAGGGTAATTATCCCATTCGGTCCGCGAAACATTCAAGGCTTTGTCATAGGCTTAAAAGCAGAATCAGAATTAAAGAAGTTAAGAGAAATAATAGCGCCAATGGATTTAGAGCCTGTTTTAAATAAGGAATTATTGGAGCTAGGTAACTGGCTCACAGAAAGTACACTCTGCTTTAAAATCTTTGCCTTTCAAGTGATGCTTCCGGCAGCATTAAAAGCAAAATATGAAAAAAAGGTCAAGCTTGCTATTGGGGCAGCCGTGGCGGATCTACCGAAGCCGCTGCACGCTTTTTTTGAAAATGATGTGCTGCTTGACTGGGAAGATGCATTGAAAAGTGGCATTGTTCCTCTGTTACAAAAAGAAGCGGCAAATGGGCACCTAGAAGTGATATATATGGTCAAGGAGCGAGTCAAGAAAAAACAGCAAAAGTATATCCGTCCAGCCGTAACACTTGCTGAATTATCAGAGGAAATTGACCGCATCCCGGTCAAGGCTGAAAAGCAAAGACAGGTATTACGATATTTTACTGAGAATTTCAATGAGGTTAAATTAAAAAAATTGGTTACGGATGTAAATACTTCAGCTTCGACCGTGAAGGCACTGGTTGAAAAAAAACTGCTTGTAGAGTTTGAGATGGAGGTTTATCGCAATCCCTTTGAACATCGAACATTCGAAAGAACAAAACCATTACCATTAACTGAGGCACAGCAAACAGCGATCGGGCCTATACTTAACGCATTAGAACAGAATCAGCACGAGGTGTTTTTACTCTATGGTGTCACAGGAAGTGGAAAAACTGAAATTTACTTACAATCTATCCAGGAAGTAATCGAGAAGGGTAAGGAAGCAATCGTCCTAGTACCGGAAATAGCTCTCACCCCGCAAATGGTCAACCGATTTAAGGGAAGATTTGGTGACTTAGTAGCAGTTTTACACAGTGGCTTGTCAGCTGGGGAAAAATATGATGAATGGCGAAAAATTCAACGTAAGGAAGTAAAGGTCGCAGTGGGAGCAAGGTCAGCAATTTTTGCTCCATTTGAAAATATCGGCATCATGATTATCGATGAGGAACACGAAACAAGCTATAAACAGGAAGAAATGCCTCGCTATCATGCAAGAGATGTAGCCATTGAAAGAGCGATCAACCATAATTGTCCGGTTGTGCTTGGCAGTGCCACCCCGTCGCTCGAGTCATTTGCCAGGGCCCAAAAAAAGGTATACCAACTATTGACACTGCCTAATCGGATGAATAAACAAAGCCTCCCTTCAGTGGAAATCATTGATATGCGCGAGGAATTGCGTGAAGGCAATCGGTCAATGTTTTCTCGAAAGCTGTTTGAAATGTTGAAAGACCGCATTGAGAAAAGGCAGCAGTCTGTTTTATTTTTAAATAAACGCGGTCATTCTTCTTTTGTTATGTGCAGAGACTGTGGGTATGTGGTCAATTGCCCGAATTGTGATATCTCGCTGACATACCACCGTGTAAATGAGCAAATGAAATGCCATTATTGCGGATATGAATCCTCTGTACCAAAGCATTGTCCCGAATGTAATAGTGAATATATCCGCTATTTTGGAACCGGGACTCAAAAGGTGGAAGAGGAACTCGGTAAAATTCTCCCGGAGGCAAGAGTCATACGAATGGATGTCGATACAACAGGAAGAAAGGGTTCACACGAAAGACTATTAACCGATTTTAAGGATGGCAAAGCAGATATTTTATTAGGTACGCAAATGATTGCCAAAGGGCTGGATTTTCCAAGCATCACCTTAGTCGGCGTGCTTTCAGCTGATACGATGCTGCACCTACCTGATTTTCGGGCATCTGAAAAAACCTTTCAACTATTGACACAAGTCAGCGGAAGGGCTGGACGCCACCAACTGCCGGGAGAAGTCATTATTCAAACCTATACACCGGAACACTATAGTATTGAACTTGCTGGTCACCAGGACTATGATCTTTTTTATCAGCGCGAAATGATGATCCGAAAAACGCATCATTATCCGCCATTTTATTATCTTTCTCTGATAACAGTCAGTCATGAACAGTTGTTCACAGTTGTGTCGGCAACGGAGAAAATTGTAAGCTATGTTCGTTCACATGTTTCAAATGAAGCGGTCGTTTTGGGACCTGCTGCCTCACCAATACCTAGGATTAATAATAGATATCGCTACCAATGTCTGATAAAATACAAACGGGAACCGAACATAATAAAAACACTCAAAACCATACTTGATCAATACCAGAAGGATACGAAAAGTGGGTTGCAGGTTTCAATCGATGTAAATCCATATATTTTAATGTAATTCATACAGAATCAGGTTTTCTAAAAGGTTATGATTTTTATTTTTGGGTGAAAATATTAAAAATAAATAAAAAATTTACAGCTAACTAGTTTTTGGCATAATGGAGGAACAGATTTGGCGATTAGAAAAATTGTCCTTCACCCGGCAGAGATTCTCGAGCAGACTTGTAAACCGGTGGAGAAGTTTGATAAAAAATTAGCAAAAATTCTTGATGATATGTACGACACAATGATTGAATATGATGGAGTCGGACTTGCTGCTCCACAAATCGGACTAGATGCGCGCATCGCCATTGTAGATATCGATGACGATAATGGAACGATCGAAATGATGAATCCTCGTATTATAGAAACATCTGGTGAGCAAATTGGCCCTGAAGGATGTTTAAGCTTTCCCAATTTATTTGGCGAAGTGACCCGGCCTAATTTTGTGAAAATTGAAGCCTTTGACCGGAAGGGCAGGAAATATACCCTCGAAGCAGAAGGGTTCTTAGCCAGAGCCATTCAGCACGAAATTGATCATCTTGACGGGATTTTATTCACCACAAAAGTAACGAGATACTTAGAGGAAGATGAGTTAAAAGGAGTAGAAAGTGAATGACGAAAATTGTTTTTATGGGAACCCCTGATTTTTCCGTACCTGTCTTACGGCAAATTATTCATGATGGCTTTGAGGTCATTGGTGTGGTAACACAGCCTGATCGGCCGGTAGGAAGAAAAAAAGTGTTAACGCCGCCACCAGTGAAGGTGGAGGCATTGAAACATGGGATCCCCGTCTTTCAACCGGAAAAAATCCGCCAGGAAGAAGAGCTTGCAAAAATCCTTTTATTACAGCCGGATTTAATTGTTACAGCCGCTTTTGGGCAAATTTTACCGAGAAAACTGTTAGATGCACCTAAATTCGGTTGTATTAATGTTCACGCATCCCTATTGCCGGAGCTGCGCGGCGGCGCCCCAATCCATTACGCAATCATCCAAGGGAAAAAGAAAACCGGTGTCACGATCATGTACATGGTCGAAAAATTAGATGCTGGTGACATGTTAACAAGTGTGGAAGTACCCATTACGGAAGATGACAATGTTGGTACACTCCATGAAAAATTAAGTGCCGCCGGATCAAAATTATTATCGGAAACCTTGCCGCTTTTATTGGCAGGTCGTTTAACCCCAAAGCCGCAAAATGAGGTGGAAGCAACATTTGCAGCCAACATTAAGCGCGAGCAGGAACAGATTATTTGGGATAAAACAGGTGAGGAAATCTATAACCATATCCGCGGGTTAAACCCGTGGCCCGTTGCATTTACTACCTTGGAGGGTCAGGTCATAAAAATTTGGCGGGCCCAAAAGACAGTAGGATTAAAGGGACAAGAGCCGGGAACCATTTTAAAAATAGATTCAGATGGCTTTACGGTTAGCACCGGTAATGAAACGGCCATCAAGATCATCGAACTTCAGCCCTCAGGGAAAACCAAAATGTTGGCTGAACAATTTTTACGGGGTGCGGGTTCGAAAATTTCAGCAGGCAGCAGGCTAGGAGAATAAGATGACTTTAACAAAAAATAATGTACGTGCTATCGCCATGGATCTGCTCGTAACGATTGAGAAAAATCAATCTTACAGTAATTTGCTCCTTAACAATGTGATTGAAAAAAATGAATTGTCCGCCGTCGATGTCGGGTTACTAACTGAGTTGACATATGGAACATTACAAAGAAGAATGGCGCTAGACTTTTTTCTAAAGCCATTCATCAAAGACAATAAAAAGTTAGCGAATTGGATTCACCATTTACTCAGACTGACGCTTTATCAAATGGTTTACCTTGATCGAATTCCAGATCGTGCAGCCATTTACGAAGCTGTAGAAATTGCCAAAAACCGCGGGCATAAAGGAATTGCCAGTTTGGTAAATGGAGTGTTAAGAAGCATTCAAAGAGAAGGGCTCCCATCTTTAAGTGAAGTTTCTGACCCGATCGAAAGATTATCACTTGAAACGAGTCACCCTGAATGGCTTGTGACCAGATGGGTTAATCAATTTGGATATGACAAAACCAAAGAAATGTGTGAAATTAACTTAACAGCACCAATGCAAACAGCGAGAGTAAATCTTACAAAGATTTCTAGAGATGAATGTGCCCAGATTTTAGAAGAAGATGGTTTTACAATAGAAAAAAGTCCAATCATTCCTGAGGCGATAAGGTCGTTAAAGGGGAATTTAGCTTCAACAATTTCCTTTAAATATGGAATGATAACGATACAAGATGAAAGTTCGATGCTTGCCGCTTATGCATTAGGAGCAATGGAAGGCGAATTTGTCCTTGATGCATGTGCAGCCCCTGGAGGAAAAAGTACTCATATTGCTGAAAAAATGCAAAATACGGGTGAAGTAATTTCTGTTGATCTCCATCAGCATAAAGTAAAATTAATTAATGAAAATGCCCGCCGTTTAGGATTAACGAATATTAAAACAAATGTATCTGACTCAAGACTGTTACAGGAAAAGTTCAAGAATGAATCATTCCATCGAATACTACTAGACGCTCCCTGCTCTGGACTAGGTGTAATGAGAAGAAAGCCTGACATGAAATACACGAAAGTAGAACAGGATTTAGAACGCTTAAGCAGTATTCAACAAAATCTATTAGAATCTGTTGCACCTTTATTGAAAAAAGGCGGCATACTTGTTTATAGTACATGTACAGTAGATAAAGAGGAAAATGAACTAACAGTAAAGAAATTTTTAGAAAATAATCCGGAGTTTGAAGGGGATTTATCATTCAAAAACCGGATGCCTGAGGCGGTTCAGCCACTCATAACCGGCTATGAACTCCAAATATTCCCGCAAGATTTTGGGTCAGACGGTTTTTATATTGCAGCTTTAAGAAAGAAGGTATAACTATTGGAACAATTAAATACAACTGAGAAAAATACAACGATGGAAATAAATAAAAAATCAATATACTCTTTAGAGCTTCACGAATTAAAGGATTGGCTGTCTGAAAACAGTGAAAAACCATTTCGTGCTGAACAAATTTTCGATTGGCTTTATAAAAAAAGAATCACCACTTTTGAAGACATGAGCAATATAGCGAAAGGCTTAAGAGATAAACTTTCAAGTCAGTTTCAAATCACTACATTAAATACAGTCATCCAACAAACATCAACCGATGGAACGATTAAATTCTTATTCGAGCTTCATGATGGCTACTCGATTGAAACAGTCCTGATGCGCCATGAATATGGAAACTCCGTTTGCGTTACAACGCAGGTTGGCTGCCGAATTGGCTGTACCTTTTGTGCTTCCACACTTGGGGGCTTAAAAAGACACTTAGAGGCAGGAGAAATTGTCGCTCAAGTTGTTAAAGTCCAACAAGCACTTGATGAAACAGAAGAGCGGGTTGATTCAGTGGTGATCATGGGGATTGGTGAGCCATTCGATAACTACGACAACATGCTTGCCTTTTTAAAAATCATCAATCACGACAAAGCACTGAATATTGGTGCTCGCCACATTACCGTTTCGACAAGTGGAATCGTTCCAAAAATTTATCAATTTGCAGATGAAAAGACACAAATTAATTTTGCAATCTCACTTCACGCTCCAAATACGGAATTACGCTCAAGGCTAATGCCGATTAACAAAGCTTATAAACTTGATGACTTAATGAAGGCAGTGCGATATTATATCGATAAGACAGGTCGCAGAATTAGCTTTGAATATGGTCTTTTTGGCGGTGTGAATGATTCAACGGAGCATGCAGAGGAATTAGCGGATCTTTTAAAAGGAATCAAATGCCATGTGAATCTTATTCCGGTTAACTATGTTCCTGAAAGGGACTATGTACGTACACCGAAAGACAAAATTTTTGCATTCGAAAAAACATTGAAAAAACGTGGAATTAATGTAACAATCCGCCGAGAGCACGGCCATGATATTGATGCAGCATGTGGACAACTTCGTGCGAAGGAGCGAAAAGAAGAGACGAGGTGAAGGGATGAAAGCGGTATTTCAAACAGACCGTGGGAAAGTGCGACTTCACAATGAAGATGCTGGTGGCATACTTATTAATCAGGACGGTAACCGCCTTGCCATTGTTGCGGATGGGATGGGTGGTCACCGTGCAGGTGATGTAGCAAGTGAAATGACATTGACCCACTTGAAAAATGAATGGGAAGCATCCTCGGGTATTTTAACTGCGGGGGATGCAGAGAATTGGTTGAAAGATCAAATAACAAAAGTGAATAGCCTAGTATTGGAACATGCCACAACACATACTGAATGTGATGGTATGGGAACGACAATTGTTGCCGCCATTACGACTGACCGCTTTGCAACCATTGCTAACATTGGCGACAGCCGTGGGTATTTATTAAATGAATCAGGCTTCAAACAAATTACGGAAGACCATTCACTTGTCAACGAACTTGTAAGGTCAGGACAAATTTCTAAAGAAGATGCTGAGCATCACCCTAGGAAAAATGTGTTACTCAGGGCATTAGGAACAGAAAAAACGGTGGAAATGGATATTAAAACGATTATTTTCGAAGAAGGTGACGTCCTTTTATTATGTTCTGATGGTCTTTCCAATAAAGTCAATGAAACAGAAATGATGGAAATTCTCTTAAGCGAAAATAACTTAGATCAAAAAGCAGGTTCACTTATCTCATTAGCAAATGAATATGGCGGAGAGGATAATATTACACTCGCGATTGTAGAGTTTTCTGATGTCAGCGAGGGTGATGTATAAATGTTGATTGGAAAAAGATTAAGCGGCCGCTATAAAATTTTGGATATGATTGGCGGAGGCGGCATGGCGAATGTCTACTTAGCCCATGATATGATCCTTGACCGCGATGTAGCAGTAAAAATGCTTCGCCTTGATTTTGCCAATGACGATGAGTTCATCCGTAGATTTCACCGTGAAGCACAGTCGGCGACAAGTCTGGCCCATCCGAATATTGTTAATATTTATGATGTTGGCGAGGAAAATGATCTTTATTATATTGTAATGGAATTTGTTGATGGTCAGACGCTAAAGCAATACATACAGCAAAATTCTCCTTTAAGAGTAGAAGACTCAATAGGCATTATGAGACAGCTTACGTCGGCGATTTCTCATGCCCATCAAAACCATATTATTCATCGCGATATTAAGCCGCACAATATTTTGGTCGATCACGATGGAAATGTAAAAATTACGGATTTTGGCATAGCGATGGCGCTAAGTGCTACAAGCATTACACAGACCAATTCGGTACTTGGGTCCGTTCATTATTTATCACCTGAACAAGCAAGGGGCGGAATGGCAAACAGAAAGTCTGATATTTATTCATTAGGGATTGTAATGTTTGAGTTATTGACTGGCAGGCTTCCATTTTCCGGGGAGTCAGCAGTATCGATAGCCTTGAAACATCTTCAATCAGAAACACCTTCTGTGAGGCGGTGGAACCCTAATATTCCACAAAGTGTTGAAAATATTGTCCTTAAGGCAACTGCCAAAGATCCATTTCACCGCTATAACAGTGTAGAGGAAATGGAAGAAGATTTACGAACTGCACTCGATTCTGATCGGATGGATGAACCAAAGTTTGTCATCCCAATTGATAATGAGGCTACAAAGGCCATCCCGGTTATAACTGATCATCATCCATTAAAAAATTTAGATGAAACATTAGTGCATAGTAGCGAAAAACCTGCTCAAAACCCGAAAACTGCTGAAAAAAAAGAAAAAAAGAAAAACAAAAAAAGAAAAAAGTGGCCGATTGTCTTAATATCTACCTTCCTAGTACTTGCCATTCTTGGACTATTAACTTTTTTAGTTTTACCAGGACTTATGTCCGCAAAGGAAGTGAAAATACCAGATATAAGTGGTATGAATGTAGATGACGCCATTTCTAAACTTAAGCTAAAAGGATTAGCAGCTGGTAAAAAAATTGAAATAACCGATGAAGAAGTAAAAGAGGGAAGGGTAATCAAGACCATCCCCGAAATTGGTAGTACAGTAAAAGAAAATACAAAGATTACCCTTTATATCAGCTTGGGAAAAGAAAAATATGAACTATCGGATTATGTAGGGCGACAATATGAAGACGTTATTCGCTTACTTGATAATCAAAATTTTAAAGATATAAAGAAAACAGAGAAGAATGATGACAGTGAGCCTGGAACCATTATCAGCCAAAATCCATCCGGTGGAGAAAAGGTTGTACCAGAAGAAACAGTCTTAGAGTTTGAAGTCAGCAAAGGACCCGAAAAAATTGTATTAAAAGATTTAACTCAATATAATTTAAAAGGTGCACAGGATTATGCTTCATTAGTAGGACTGAATTTAGATGCTTCACAAGAACAATTTGATGAAAAAATTCCTGCGGGCATGGTGATTTCTCAATCACCGGCAAAAGGAACAGAAATGAAAAAGGGTGACAAGGTTACGGTAATCATTTCAAAAGGGAAAGAGGAAAAGCCCCCAAAAGAGGTTATCATTGAACTAACGATTCCTTATGAACCAGTTGTTCCGGGAGAGCCTGGTCAAAAACAATCCGTTACCATATTTATTGAGGATATGGAGCACAGCATGACGGAAGCGGCAGAAACCTTTACTATCACAGAAACTACCAAGAAACAAATAAAATTGTTAATCCCATATGACGGAAAAGCCGGATACAAAGTAATTCGTGATACCAAGGTCATTATCGATGAGAAGAAATACTATTCCGATACAGAATAGTTAGTCTTCCGTTCTACAGAGTAATAGGGCAAGGAGTGAAGCTATGCCTGAAGGAAAAATTGTCAAAGCTTTAAGCGGTTTTTATTATGTTCTTCATAATGAGAACTTAATCCAATGTCGAGGAAGAGGCATTTTCCGAAAAAATAAAATAACCCCGCTAGTGGGTGATGAGGTTGTCTTTCAAGCTGAAAATGATCTGGAAGGATACATTCTAGAAGTGAAAGAACGGAAAAATGAATTAATCCGGCCGCCAATTGCGAATGTGGATCAGGCCATACTTGTTTTTTCAGCAGTGGAACCAGATTTCAGCACGGTTTTATTGGATCGCTTTCTTGTTTTGGTCGAATTTAACCATATTGAACCACTAATTTGCATTACCAAGATGGACCTTACTACTCAAGATCAAAAGCAGATGATTTCAAACTACGCTGATCAATATAAAGCAGCCGGCTATGAAGTAATCCTGACTTCATCTGAAACGGAGGCAGGAATTGAACGATTAAATCCGCATATTGAAAATAAGATTTCTGTTTTTGCCGGACAATCAGGTGTGGGGAAATCCTCATTACTGAACGTATTAAGACCTGACCTGGAATTAAAAACAAATGATATCTCATCACATCTTGGAAGAGGAAAGCATACGACAAGACATGTGGAGCTTATTAAGATTGGAAATGGACTTATTGCTGATACACCGGGCTTTAGTTCATTAGAGTTTACAAGCATTGAAGCGGAGGATTTGACGTTTTGTTTTCCCGAATTACAAAGGGCGAGTGAAAATTGTAAATTTCGAGGCTGCTTCCATGTAACTGAGCCAAAATGCGCTGTGAAATCAGCGGTGGATTCTGGCGAAATCCCAAGGTATCGTTATGAACATTATGTGGATTTCCTACAGGAAATTAAAGACAGAAAGCCGAGGTATTAACATGGTGAAAATAGCACCTTCGATTCTTTCAGCCGATTTTTCAAAATTGGGGGAAGAGATTCTAGATGTTGAAAAAGGGGGAGCAGACTACATTCATATTGATGTTATGGATGGTCATTTTGTACCGAATATTACGATTGGACCGCTTATTGTTGAGGCCATTCGTCCGATTACAAAGCTGCCGCTCGATGTACACTTAATGATTGAGAACCCAGATCAATATATTGAAGCATTTGCCAAGGCAGGGGCGGATTATATTACAGTTCACGTGGAAGCATGTCGGCATCTTCACCGGACCATCCAAAATATTAAATCTTTTGGGATCAAGGCCGGCGTTGTGTTGAATCCAGCTACTCCAGTGGAGACCATACAACATGTAATAGGGGATATTGATATGGTGTTATTAATGTCAGTCAATCCCGGTTTTGGCGGCCAAACATTCATTCCCGAGGTTCTTCCGAAAATAAGAAAAGTAAAAGAAATGGCTGAACAAAAAGGAATAAACCTAGAAATAGAAATTGATGGCGGTGTCAATCCGGAAACAGCGAGGCAATGTATGGAAGCCGGTGCAAATGTACTAGTTGCAGGCTCGGCTATTTATAATCAACCAGATTATGCAAAAGCCATTTCACAAATTAGAGGATAAAGCCGGCTGCGAAAGCTGGCTTTTTCTTTATCAAAAGGAGTAAGACCAATGATAATAAATATACTAGCCGGAGGGCCAGAGGAATTGCTGCCTGAATTAGCGGATTATAAAGAGGAAAATGCCATCTGGGTTGGTGTTGACCGTGGTGTCTTTCATCTGCTTAACAGAAATATTAAACCCGTGATTGCTTTTGGTGATTTTGATTCGGTTTCACAGGATGAGTTAAGTTTGATTGAAAGTCAGGTAGCCGAATTAAAGCGGTATAAACCGGAAAAGGATGAAACGGATATGGAACTTGCCCTAAATTGGGCAATAGAGCAGAAACCAAGTATCATTCGAATGTTTGGAGCAACAGGCGGTAGGCTTGATCATTTTTTGGCAAATGTGCACCTTCTGCTGGTCCCGCTCAAGGCAAAGAATCCAGCCAGAGTCTATTTAATTGATCATCAAAACATTGTGTTTTTGAAGGAACCAGGCAGTTATACCATTGAAAAAATGAATTCGAAAAAATATATATCTTTCTTGCCTTTAACCCTCAATGTCAGTGATATCACACTAAAAGGATTTAAATTTCCCTTAAAAAATCAGCATATTTCACTCGGGTCAACACTATGTATTAGTAATGAACTTATTAGTGATTATGGTACTTTTTCATTTTCCAAAGGCATATTAATAGTGATAAGAAGTCACGATTAATAGGCATGACTTTTAGGTACTGATTTTGTCAGTTCGAATAAAATGTAGAGTAATTTGAATAAGCAGGGGAGATTTGTGAGGAGGGACAGTATGAAATTTTATACAATTAAACTGCCGAAATTTTTAGGCGGACTTGTCCGAGCGATGATTGGTGCGTTTAATAAAAAGGAATAGAAGAGTAATCGAATGGCACCCGTAACATTAGGGGTGCTTTTTATTTTGTTTGGTTGGGGAATAATAAAAAGAAATGAGCACCCCATGTGGGATGCTCATTTCTTATTTGTCTAGCTCGAGCACCTGGACAAGGCGCTTCCGCTTTTCTTTTATACGCGTTCTACTTTACCGGATCTTAACGCTCTTGCAGAAACCCAAACACGTTTAGGCTTTCCATCAACAAGAATACGTACTTTTTGTAGGTTAGCACCCCATGAGCGCTTATTAGCATTCATAGCGTGAGAACGTGCGTTACCAGTTGATGTTTTCTTTCCAGTTATAACACATTGACGTGGCATAATGATTTCCCTCCTTAACTACCCAAAGCTTTATACAGCAATCATTAAGATGCTTCATCTGGATATAGAAAATTATCTGACCAAATTTTCTAGTCTTGAGATACCTTAATAATTTATCACACAACTTATCTGAATGCAATACTTGAATACAAACCTTTCAAGAAAAAAACCTTGACATGCAAATAAATTAAATGCTCTCATAGTAAACAGGCAAGTATGACTTTCAATATTGGATTGACTATAGTAAAATGACTGTAGTCAAGGAGCAATTTTTCAGGAGGGGGAACGATCATGTCCATTGAATTAAAAACAAAGTACGGACAAATTGATATTTCAAACGAAGTAATTGCTACGATTGCTGGAGGAGCAGCTATCGAATGCTATGGTATCGTCGGTATGGCCTCTAAGAATCAAATTAAAGATGGTATTACTGAAATATTAAGAAAAGAAAACTTTACACGCGGTGTGATTGTGCGCCAGGAAAATGAGGCATTACATATTGATATGTACATTATTGTCAGCTATGGAACGAAAATTTCCGAAATTGCCCACAACGTGCAATCAAAGGTTAAATATACCCTCGATAAGACTGTTGGACTTGCCGTTGACTCGGTCAATATTTACGTTCAGGGAGTTCGTGTGACGAACCCGTAGTGAGGAGGAAAGTTTGTGTCAATAACAGCATTAGATGGAAAACGTTTTGCCGAAATGGTCATCCAAGGTGCCAATCATTTAGCTGCAAATGCAAAAATGGTTGATGCGTTGAACGTTTTTCCTGTGCCCGACGGTGATACTGGAACAAATATGAATTTATCGATGACTTCCGGGGCGAAGGAAGTAAAAAATAATGTTCAAGAACATATAGGTAAGGTAGGAATCGCCCTTTCTAAAGGCTTGCTTATGGGAGCACGCGGAAATTCAGGGGTTATTCTATCCCAGTTATTCCGCGGTTTTTCTAAGGCAGTCGAAACAAAAGCGAAAATTTCCGGAAAGGATTTTGCCGGAGCCTTGGAAGCAGGTGTAGAAACTGCTTATAAAGCGGTCATGAAGCCTGTTGAAGGAACTATTTTAACAGTTGCAAAGGATTCTGCCAAAAGGGGTGTCCAGGCTGCCGAAAAATCTGATGATATTATCGTCATTTTGGAAGAGGTATTAAAAGAAGCAAAGGCATCCTTAAAGCGTACACCGGACTTGCTTCCTGTTTTAAAAGAAGTCGGCGTAGTCGACAGCGGTGGACAAGGGCTTGTATTTGTGTATGAAGGCTTTCTAGCTGAACTAAAGGGAGAAAAACTACCGGAATCTTCAGACCTGCTTCCTTCAATGTCGGAAATGGTAAGTGCTGAACACCATAAAAGTGTTCAAGGCCATATCAATACTGAAGATATTGAGTTTGGCTACTGTACAGAATTTATGGTGCGGTTTGAACAGGAAAAGACTGCAAAACATCCATTCAATGAAGGTGATTTTCGTAATGACCTAAGTAAATTGGGTGACTCCTTATTAGTTATTGCCGATGAAGATGTGGTCAAGGTGCATATTCATTCCGAGCAGCCGGGGGAGGTATTATCCTACGGACAGCGTTATGGCAACTTAATTAATATGAAGATTGAAAACATGCGTCAACAGCATTCCAATATTGTGGGTGAAACACATAATGCCATCATAACTGATCGTCCCGAACCAGCAAAAGAACTTCAGGAATATGGAATTGTTACGGTTTCCATGGGGTCAGGGATTGCAGATTTATTCAAGAGTATCGGAGCACATGCCGTTATTGAAGGCGGGCAAACGATGAATCCAAGCACCGAGGATATCGTGAAAGCTGTAAAGGAAGTTCATGCTAAAAATGTTTTTATTTTACCAAATAATAAAAACATCATAATGGCTGCAGAACAGGCTAAAGATGTCTCAGATGAAGATATTTTTGTTATTCCGTCCAAAACTGTTCCCCAAGGACTTTCTGCACTGCTTGCATTCAATCCTTCTGCAGATGCAGATGCGAATGAAGCATCGATGAAGGAAGCATTACAGCATGTCAAGTCCGGTCAAATCACCTTTGCTGTACGAGATACCTTAATCGATGGCTTAGAAATTGAAAAAGATGATTTCATGGGCATTTCTGAGGGTAAAATTGTTGTGAAAAACCAAGATAAAGGGAAAGCAGCGGAGGCCCTTTTATCCAAGATGCTTGATGAGGATTCCGAAATCCTAACCATTATTTTTGGTGAAGACGTAACAGAAGAAGAAGTAAGTGGACTTGCACATTTTGTGGAAGAAACATATCCTGATGTGGAAATTGAAATCCATAATGGCGGCCAGCCGTTATATTCATTTATCTTTTCAATTGAATAAGGAACGGCTAAAATAGAAGGGTGGCACTAGGCCAAACCCTTCTTTTTTGATTTTACAAAACTATAGACTATTAAAAAAATGACTTCATTATTCAGAATTTATATCATTGGACTTTGAAAATTGTCCAGCTCCAGCGCCTAGCCCCTCGAGGTCATAAGCCAATCCGTCATGAAGGTTAAAAAGCAACCTTCCTGCCGGCTCGTCTTATGCTTGTCGGGGCTGACCAAGGCGCTTGTGCTTTTCTTATTATTTCGCAAAGGGAGAGAGATGTGTGTTTGATAATCTAATCCAATCAGTAACGGCACTAAAAGGAATTGGGGAAGAAACGGCTGAAGCCCTTGCGGAAATGAAAATCTTTACGATCCGTGATTTATTGGAATATTTCCCTTACCGTTACGAAGATTATTCGCTAAAGGATTTAACGGAAGTAAAACATGATGAGAAAGTGACGGTAGAGGGGAAGGTTCACAGCGAGCCTTCTCTTGTCTATTATGGAAAGAAGAAATCTAAGCTGACAATCCGGCTTTTCACAGGGCCCTATTTGATTAAAGTGGTCTTCTTTAACCAGCCCTATTTAAAAAATAAAATCAGCATCAATGAAACGATTACAGTAACAGGTAAATGGGATGCCCATCGTCAAACCATTACCGCAAATGAAATGCAGGCTGGTCATAACACGAAGATAAAGGATTTTGAACCTGTTTACTCGTTAAGAGGGAAAATCACAACAAAAGGTATGCGGAAATTTATCCATCTGGCTTTTCAACAATACGGACATTTCATCGAAGAGACTCTTCCGGAAACATATTTGCAGAAATATCGCCTTTTAAACAGACAGGATGCCATGAAAATCATGCATTTTCCGAGCAGTCCGGATGAAGTAAAACAGGCAAGAAGGCGCTTTGTCTATGAGGAATTTCTATTGTTTCAATTAAAAATGCAGGCATTACGAAAATTTGAAAGGGAGCATTCCCCCGGAATCAAGCAAAGCTATAATTTGGCGAAATTAAAGAAATTTATCAATAGTCTGCCTTTTCCGTTAACAAATGCCCAAAAAAGAGTTGTAAATGAGGTGCTGGCAGAACTGAAATCCTCTTTTCGCATGAATCGTCTATTACAAGGTGATGTTGGTTCAGGAAAAACGGTTGTAGCGGCAATTGGTTTATATGCCAGTGTCACAGCAGGCTACCAAGGGGCTCTAATGGTTCCTACAGAAATATTGGCTGAGCAGCATGCAGAATCATTAAAAAGTTTATTAGAACCGTTTAATGTGAAATGCGAGCTTTTAACAAGTTCCATAAAAGGGAAACGGAGACGTGAAATCCTTCAAGAACTTGCAGACGGCAAAGTGGATATTTTAATTGGGACGCATGCCCTTATTCAGGATGAAGTTTCGTTTAAAAAGCTCGGTTTTGTCATTACCGATGAACAGCATCGCTTCGGTGTCGAGCAGCGGAGAGTCTTGCGAGAAAAGGGAGAAAATCCAGATGTCCTGTTCATGACAGCGACTCCGATTCCAAGGACACTTGCGATTACCGTTTTTGGCGAAATGGATGTCTCAATCATCGATGAGATGCCTGCAGGCAGGAAATCGATTGAGACTTACTGGGCAAAACCGGAGATGCTTGAGCGGGTTCTTGCTTTTGTCGAAAAAGAATTAATGAAAAGCCATCAGGCATACGTCATTTGCCCCTTAATTGAGGAGTCTGAAAAGCTAGATGTGCAAAATGCGATTGATGTACATGCGACATTAAGCCATTATTTTCAAAATCGTTATCAAGTGGGGCTTATGCATGGCCGCTTAACGTCCGAGGAAAAGGATTCCGTCATGAAGGCATTTAGTGCAAATGAAGTACAGGTGCTTGTGTCCACCACCGTTGTCGAAGTAGGGGTGAATGTACCGAACGCAACCATGATGGTTATTTATGATGCTGAACGGTTCGGACTATCACAGCTGCATCAGCTGCGCGGCCGTGTAGGACGTGGAAGCGATCAATCGTACTGCATCTTACTTGCAAGTCCGAAATCAGAGGTAGGCCAAGAGCGAATGAGGATCATGACAGAAACAAATGATGGATTTGTCCTGAGTGAAAAAGATCTAGAACTTAGGGGACCGGGTGATTTTTTCGGAAAAAAACAAAGTGGAATTCCAGAATTCAAGGTTGCAGATATGGTTCATGATTTCCGTGCCCTTGAAACTGCGAGAAGTGATGCAGCCATGCTGATTCAGTCACAAAGCTTTTGGACTGCCTCTGAATATCAATATTTAAGAAATATACTTGAAGACTCTGGTGTTTTAGAAGGGGAAAAGCTAGATTAACTCCAATAGGCCGCTAAAATCAACATAAATGAAGGATACTAAGTAGGAAAGCAGACAGCGGAAAGAGAAAAAATTCTTGCAATCTGCTTTTTTAAATTTTATACTACTCTTAGTACCTAGTCATAAGATCTCGAATGGTGTGAAAATTCATGAGAAGAAGTAAAAAGGAACGACAACAATTATTAACCTCCACAATTAAAGATAATCCCTTTATTACTGATGAGGAACTAGCGGAAAAATTTCAAGTTAGTGTCCAAACGATTCGTCTTGACCGCTTAGAATTATCGATTCCGGAACTACGCGAACGAATCAAAACGGTTGCTGAGAAACGTTTTGAAGATGAAGTCCGCTCATTGCCGCTAGATGAGGTCATCGGTGAAATTATTGATATAGAATTAGATCAAAGTGCAATTTCAATTTTTGATGTGAAAGAAGAGCATGTCTTTAAGCGCAATAATATTGCACGCGGGCATCATGTCTTCGCGCAGGCAAATTCCCTTGCCGTTGCAGTCATTAATGATGAATTGGCATTGACAGCGAGAGCAAATATCCAATTTAAAACTTCGGTAAAATTGAATGAACGCGTTATTGCCAAAGCGAGAGTAACGAAAATTGACGAGAATGCCGGCAGAACCTATGTTGAAGTGAAAAGTTTTGTGAATGCCGAACTAGTTTTTACTGGAGAATTCGAAATGTACCGGTCGAAAAATCGTTAAAGGATGGGACAAATGAATCTAGCAATCGATGCAATGGGCGGCGACAACGCCCCAAAAGAAATCGTTTTAGGTGCGATGAAAGCTGTTCAGGCTTTTTCCGATATACATATTACCCTTGTCGGGGATGAAAACAAAATAAAAGAAACGCTGATAAGTCATGAGCGGATTGCCGTTATACATACAACAGAGGTTATTCTTGGCACAGATGAACCAGTGAGAGCGGTTCGCCGAAAAAAAAACGCATCGATGGTACTTGCTGCACAGCAGGTTGTGGATGGATTAGCTGATGCCTGCATCTCTGCAGGTAATACAGGTGCATTAATGGCAGCTGGACTGTTTGTTGTTGGTCGAATTGAAGGAATCGAACGGCCCGCACTGGCACCAACACTGCCAACAATTGGCGGTGAAGGCTTCTTGCTTTTGGATGTCGGTGCAAATGCAGATGCAAAGCCGGAACATTTGCTGCAAAATGCCATCATGGGTTCCATTTATAGTGAGAAGGTAAGAGGTATTGAGAAGCCGAGAGTAGGGCTTTTAAATATTGGGACAGAAGAAAAGAAGGGTAACGAATTGACCAAACATGCCTTTGATCTACTAAAAAATGCCGATTTGAATTTTGTTGGCAATGTTGAAGCAAGAGATCTGCTTGATGGCATTGCCGATGTTGTTGTTACCGATGGTTTTACCGGTAATATGGTATTAAAAACAATTGAGGGCACTGCTCTTTCCATGTTTAAAATGTTAAAAACGGCTTTAATGAGCAGTTTTACAAGTAAATTGGCTGCCGCGGTGCTGAAACCGAATTTGATGACATTAAAAAACACCATGGATTACTCAGAATATGGTGGTGCCGCCCTTTTTGGCCTAAAAGCACCTGTCATAAAAGCTCACGGATCTTCTAATGGACAATCCATCTTTAGTGCCATCCGGCAAACAAGGGAAATGGTAAGTAATGATGTCGGTGGATTGATTAAACAAGCGGTAGAGGATGCAAATAGTGGAAAATTAAACGATGGAGGGGTGGAGAAATGAGTAAAATAGCATTTGTGTTTCCCGGACAAGGGTCACAAGCTGTGGGAATGGCTAAGGAGCTTGCAGAAAAACACTCCGAGGTAATGGAGTATTTTGTAAAAGCGGATAAAAGGCTGAATACACAATTGAGTCAACTTATATTTGAAGGCCCAAAGGAAGAATTGACATTAACTTATAATACCCAGCCGGCATTGTTAACAACAAGTATTGCGATTTTAGATTTCTTCCAAACATCCGGTATTAAAGCTGATTTTGTCGCCGGTCATAGCTTGGGTGAATACACAGCCCTTGTTGCTGCTGGTGTATTGTCTTTTGAAGATGGAGTGTTTGCTGTTAGGAAACGAGGGGAGTTCATGGAAAGTGCCGTCCCAAATGGCGAGGGTTCTATGGCTGCTGTATTAGGTCTTGACCGTGACCCTCTTGCAGAGGTTACAAAAGAAGTAAGCGATGCTGGTTTTCCTGTTTCTTTAGCGAATCTAAACTGTCCTGGACAAATCGTTATTTCTGGTTCTAAGAAAGGGGTAGAGCTGGCAGGCGCGAAGGCGAAGGAAGCCGGGGCAAAAAGAGTGCTGCCATTAGATGTTAGTGGTCCTTTTCATTCGTCATTAATGAGGCCAGCTGCAGCTGAATTACTTAATGTTTTGGATGGATTAGAAATGAAGGATGCTTCCATTCCAGTTGTGGCCAATGTCACCTCTGAACCAATCAGTGAAGCTTCTGACATTAAGGGGAAATTGATCGAACAGCTATACTCCCCTGTATTATGGGAAGATTCGGTCATGAAAATGATTGACCTTGGGGTGGATAAATTTATTGAAATTGGCCCTGGTAAAGTTCTTTCAGGGTTAATTAAAAAAATTGATAAGACAGTTAAAACGTATTCGGTATCTGATGAGGAAAGCGCTCAGGCAGTCATAAACACCTTAAAGGAGGAAATGCTATGAATTTAGCAGGGAAAGCAGCCCTTGTAACAGGTGCATCTCGAGGAATCGGCAGAGAAATCGCCCTAGAACTTGCAAGACAGGGTGCAAATGTAGCCGTAAATTTCGCCGGCAGTGAAGCAAAAGCAAACGAAATCGTTGACGAAATTAAGGCTCTTGGAAGAGATGCTTTTGCAGTTAAATGTAATGTATCAAACTCAGAAGAAGTCGCGGAAATGGTTAAAGGAACGATTGACCGTTTTGGAAAAATAGACATCCTCGTGAATAACGCAGGAATTACGAAGGATAATTTATTAATGAGAATGAAGGAAGAAGAATGGGATGATGTCCTAAACATTAACCTAAAAGGTGTTTTCCTTTGTACAAAAGCCGTTACACGGCAAATGATGAAACAGCGGGTGGGCCGGATCATTAATATTGCCTCTATTGTTGGGGTAAGCGGCAACCCAGGCCAAGCGAACTATGTGGCTGCAAAGGCTGGAGTTATTGGTTTAACCAAAACAACAGCAAAAGAATTAGCGTCGAGAAATATTACGGTAAATGCCATTGCTCCAGGCTTCATTACCACGGATATGACGGATAAATTATCTGAAGAAGTAAAATCAGAAATGTTAAAACAAATTCCGTTAGCACGTTTAGGCGAACCTAAAGATATTGCTAAACTTACCACATTTATCGCATCAGATGATTCATCCTATATTACCGGGCAAACCTTTCATGTAGATGGTGGCATGGTAATGTAATTGTAATAAAAAACAAGGTGTATTATTTTAGTGAAATACTCTATAATAGCTTGAGGGGAGGTGAACAAGCATGGCAGAGGTATTAGAACGTGTTACAAAAATCATCGTTGACCGCTTAGGCGTTGATGAGTCTCAAGTTACGCTTGAAGCTTCATTTAAAGATGATCTTGGCGCTGATTCCCTTGACGTAGTTGAACTAGTAATGGAATTAGAAGATGAGTTCGATATGGAGATTTCTGACGATGATGCTGAAAAAATCGGCACTGTTGGTGATGCTGTTAATTACATAAATAGCAGTAAGTAATCACGTTAGATTTATTCATAAAGCTCCGTTTTCAAACGGAGCTTTATTCTGTATGATAGAACTTGGCAGAGTAAACTATCTGCCAAGTTTCTTTGCGTTTTTAAGGAAAATTTTTTAAACTAATAGCAGTGTAGATTGTAAATTAAAAGCAAGGTGGAGACTTTATGCGCAAGAACAGTAAGGGAAAAGAGTTGAACAATCGCGCAAAAGAAAATCAATTTAAGGATTTTCAAGATACAATCGGAATTAAGATTGAAAATGAGAAATTATTAAAACAAGCTTTTACGCATTCATCCTATGTGAATGAGCATCGCAGAAAGCCTTTTGAAGATAATGAAAGACTTGAATTTTTAGGAGATGCTGTCCTTGAGCTTACGGTTTCACAATTCCTTTTTAAAAAATATCCAACAATGACAGAAGGAGAATTGACGAAACTGCGTGCTGCAATTGTTTGTGAGCCCTCACTTGTCGCTTTTGCGAATGAGCTTGACTTCGGGAAACTGATCTTGCTCGGCAAAGGAGAAGAAATGACAGGGGGACGTGCGCGTCCTGCTTTGCTTGCAGACGTTTTTGAAGCATTCATTGGGGCTCTTTATTTGGATCAAGGAATTGAGAAAGTGACTGAATTCCTTGAAATAGTTGTCTTTCCTAAAATAAATGCTGGTGCTTTTTCTCATGTGATGGATTTTAAAAGCCAATTACAGGAACTTATTCAACGGGATGGAACGGGTATAATTGAATACCGTGTCCTTCAAGAAAAAGGGCCTGCCCATAATAAGGAGTTTGTTTCAAGAGTATCCTTAAATGGTGAAGAACTAGGGGTTGGAACAGGAAAATCTAAGAAAGAAGCAGAACAGCATGCCGCGCAAATGGCACTTGGCGTATTAAAAGCAAAGACAACCTAGAAATGACAAATGTTTGCAGGAGAAATCCCCGTGCAGCATAGGGAGGATAAAGAAATGTTTTTAAAACGGTTGGACATTATTGGCTTTAAATCCTTCGCAGAACGCATTGAAGTTGATTTTGTTCCTGGAGTAACGGCTGTAGTGGGTCCAAATGGCAGTGGGAAAAGTAATATTACCGATGCCATCCGCTGGGTTTTGGGTGAGCAGTCTGCAAAGTCACTAAGAGGCAGCAAGATGGAAGATATCATTTTTGCCGGGAGCGATTCGCGAAGAGCCCTTAATTATGCTGAAGTAACGCTTACATTGGACAATACTGACCAAGGATTAGGAATTGACTTTAATGAAGTGAGTGTGACGAGAAGGGTCTCACGTTCAGGTGAGAGTGAATTTTACATCAATAAGCAGCCGTGCCGCTTGAAGGATATTATTGATTTATTTATGGATTCAGGTCTTGGCAGAGAAGCATTTTCAATTATTAGCCAAGGGAAAGTCGAAGAAATCTTAAACAGCAAAGCGGAAGACCGCCGGACCATCTTTGATGAAGCAGCAGGGGTGTTAAAATATAAAAACCGCAAGAAAAAAGCGGAAGTTAAATTATTTGAAACCCAGGACAATTTAAACCGTGTGAATGATATTTTACATGAACTTGAGGGCCAAGTAGAGCCTTTAAAAATTCAAGCATCAATGGCAAAGGACTATTTAGAGAAAAAAGAAGAACTTGAAAAAATTGAGGTTGCTTTGACGGTCTTTGAAATTGAAGACCTGCACCGGATATGGGAAAATCTTTCAAAACAACTTGAGGGTCATCAGCAGGAGGAATTGAAGCTTTCTTCCAATCTTCAAGTAAAAGAAGCCAAAATAGTGGAATCAAGAGACAAGATTTCAGCATTAGATGAATCAATTAGTGATTTGCAAAATGTTCTCCTCCATGCAAGTGAGGAACTTGAAAAGCTGGAAGGGCGAAAGGAAGTTCTAAAGGAAAGAAAGAAAAATGCCGCCCAAAATAAAGATCAGATAAAAACGAATATCTTGGAACTGACGGAACGAATCAGCCAGCTTAAGATAAATCGAGATATGCAAGCTGAGTCAGTTAAAGAACTAGCTGACCATGTGAAATTATTACAATCTGAGCTAAAAGAGAAACAAGGCAAACTGCAGCTATTTACAGAAAATATTGAAGAGAAAATAGAAAGCTTAAAAAGTGAATACATCGAGCTGTTGAATGACCAGGCTGGTGCAAAAAATGAAATAAAATACATTGATCAGCAATTGGAACAGCAGGAGCGAAAAAGTTCACGGCTTGATGCAGAAAATGAAAAGTACCTTCAAGAGCGGCAAATTACACAAGCCAAAAGGATAGAAATTCAGGCGGCCTTGGCAGAAATTCAAAAGAATCTATCTAACCAAGTCGTCGAATTTCGCGAACAGCAACGGACGCTTGAAACGGTAAAAAACAACTATCAAAAACAAGAAAAGACGTTATATCAAGCCTATCAGCTTCTTCAACAAGCTAAGTCGAGAAAAGAATTGCTCGAGGAGATGGAAGAAGATTACGCTGGCTTTTTCCAGGGCGTCAAGGAAGTACTTAAGGCGCGAGGGAATAGTTTGAAGGGGATTGAAGGGGCAGTTGCAGAGCTAGTAACGGTTCCTAAAGAGTACGAAATTGCATTTGAGACTGCCCTCGGCGGTGCACTGCAGCATATCGTCGTCGATACCGAGCAGAATGCCCGAGCGGCCATTCAATATTTAAAGCAGCATTCATTTGGCCGGGCCACCTTTTTACCATTAAGTGTCATGAAGGGCAGGCCATTATCTTCCGCACAGCTGTCTGCCATTCAAAACCATCCATCACTTATTGGATCAGCTGTCAGTCTGGTCAAATTTGATCAAAAGTATGCTGAGGTTATGAGTAACCTTCTTGGCAATGTTGTCATTTCAAAGGACCTCAAAGGTGCAAATGAATTAGCTAGTATCCTTCAGTACCGCTCAAGGCTGGTGACACTTGATGGTGATATCGTTAATCCGGGCGGTTCGATGACAGGTGGTGCAATAAAACAAAAATCCTCTTCACTGTTAACCAGAAAAGGTGAGCTTGAAAATTTAAAAGAAAAGCTTGTGATTATGGAGGAAAGAACCACTGGCTTAGAAAGATTAGTCAAGACGCTAAAAGAAGAAGTGCAATTGTCAGAGGTGCAGCTTAATAAAATCCGTCAGGCCGGCGAGGAATTAAGGCTTCGTGAGCAATCGGTAAAGGGTGACCTCAGGGAAGCGGAGCTGGGTGAAAAGAATATTAATGACCGTTTAGCGATTTACGATCTTGAAAAAGGACAATTTTCTGATGAAAAAGAAACGTTATCAAAACGGAAAATGGAATTATCTGAGGCAATTGAGACCTACAAAGTAACAATTGCTGCACTTGATGCTCAAATTATGAAACTAACGGAACAAAAGGCAACTAATTTGACATCGAAAGAGGCATTGACAAACGACATAAATGATTTAAAAGTTGAGTCTGCTTCCAAAAATGAGCAATATTCAAATGCGAAAGAGCGCTTTGCACTAATCAACGAAGACTTAGAAGATAGTGAACAGAAGCTGACAATCTATACAGAGGACCTTAACCTTTTAACATCAGAAATGACCAACAGTTCATCAGGAGAAGAACAGATAGAGTCTGCTGCGAAGAGAAAGCAGCAGGACAAGGAAGCTACCTTACAATTAATTACAGCTAGAAGACAAGAACGGTTATCCTTGCAGGCTTCGCTGGAAGACATTGAGGTGGAGGCTAAAGAGCTGAAGAGACTCCATAAGGGAATGATAGTGGTCTTAAAGGATGAGGAAGTGAAAATCAACCGCTTAGATGTTGAGCTTGAAAACCGTCTTGGCCACTTAAGGGAGGAATACCTTTTATCGTTTGAAGGGGCTAAGGAGCAATATCCATTAACAATCCCTGTGGAAGAAGCAAGGAAAAAGGTGAAACTAATCAAGCTTGCCATCGAAGAGCTTGGGAATGTCAATCTTGGTGCCATTGAGGAATATGAACGTGTTTCAGAACGATTTGAGTTCCTAAATGAACAAAAGACAGATCTCCAAGAAGCAAAAGACACTCTCTTCCAAGTCATTGAGGAAATGGATACGGAAATGAAAAGACGCTTTGCACAAACATTTGAGGGGATTCGCGTCCATTTCGAACCAACATTCCGTGCCCTTTTTGGTGGTGGAAGGGCGGATTTAGTTTTAACAGTACCTGACGACTTATTAAACACTGGGGTGGAAATCGTTGCCCAGCCGCCGGGTAAAAAACTGCAAAACCTGGGATTGTTATCAGGAGGAGAACGGGCGCTAACAGCCATTGCACTGTTATTTTCAATTTTAAAGGTACGTCCTGTTCCGTTCTGTATTCTTGATGAGGTGGAAGCTGCCTTGGATGAAGCCAATGTTTTCCGCTTCAGCCAATATTTAAAGCGATATAGCGCAGAAACACAATTCATCGTGATTACCCATCGCAAAGGGACGATGGAGGAAGCGGATGTCCTCTACGGGGTCACCATGCAGGAATCTGGTGTTTCGAAGCTTGTATCTGTCCGCTTAGAGGTTACGAAGGAATTAGTTAAATCATAATGTAAGGAAGTGAAAAGATGAGCTTTTTTAAAAAATTAAAAGAAAAAATTACGAAATCAACCGATACGGTGACAGAAAAGTTTAAGGAAGGTCTGACGAAAACAAGAGACAGTTTTTCCGGAAAAGTAAACGATTTAGTTGCGAGGTACCGAAAGGTCGATGAAGATTTTTTTGAGGAATTAGAGGAAATTTTAATACAGGCAGATGTCGGTTTTGAAACGGTTATGCAGCTGATAGATGGGCTTAAGATGGAAGTGAAACGCCGCAATATCCAAGACCCATATGAGGTTCAAAGTGTAATCTCTGAGAAGCTTGTCGAAATTTATAATGCAGGTGAAGGACAATCCTCAAAATTAAACATCCAAGAGGATGGACTGACCGTCATATTATTTGTTGGGGTTAATGGTGTTGGAAAAACAACCACCATTGGCAAACTTGGCCATAAGTTTATGAGTGAAGGAAAGAAAGTTTTGATGGCTGCAGGAGACACCTTCCGTGCCGGCGCAATTGAACAGCTCGAGGTATGGGGTGAAAGAGTTGGTGTAGAAGTGATTAAGCAGGCAGAAGGGTCTGACCCTGCAGCGGTCATGTTTGATGCCATCCAGGCAGCTAAATCCCGTAATGCCGATATTTTATTATGTGATACAGCCGGACGTTTGCAAAACAAAGTCAACTTAATGAAAGAGCTTGAAAAGGTAAAGCGAGTTATTGAAAGAGAAATTCCTGGTGCCCCTCATGAGGTGATCCTTGTTCTCGACGCGACTACAGGTCAAAATGCGCTGATTCAGGCAAAGACCTTTAAAGAGGCGACAAACGTAAGTGGTATTGTTTTATCAAAATTAGATGGCACAGCAAAGGGCGGTATTGTTCTTGCCATTCGCAATGAATTGAAAATTCCGGTAAAATTCGTTGGTCTTGGTGAAAAGATGGATGATCTCCAAGAATTTGATGCGGAAAGATATGTATACGGATTATTTGCTGACCAAGTTGAAAAATCAGATGAATAAAAATGGGGATTACTATTTTTCAACAAACACTTGATGTAAAGATATTTTCTTGACAGAAATAGTAAGACTGTGTAAACTTACTCTTGTAAAGGCTTTTCACTTAACAAAGGTATCAGGAGGGAACACTTTATGATGCTTGAAAAGACGACACGAATGAACTATCTTTATGATTTTTACTATTCGTTGTTAACGCCAAAGCAGCAAAGCTATATGTCTCTCTATTATTTAGATGATTACTCATTGGGTGAAATTGCCGAAGAGTATGATGTGAGCCGTCAGGCCGTTTATGATAATATAAAGCGGACAGAAGCCATGCTCGAGGAGTATGAGGAAAAGCTGTTATTATTTCAAAAATTTCAAGAGCGCTCAAGACTTATAAGGCACGTGAAAGAATTGCTTAAAGAGGAGCATCCATCAAAGCAGGAAATGTTAGAAATGGTTACTGAGCTTGAGAAATTAGATTAGGAGGCGGCATGCATGGCGTTTGAAGGATTAGCCGACCGACTGCAGAATACAATCCAAAAAATCCGCGGAAAAGGAAAAGTCTCGGAAGCGGACGTAAAAGAAATGATGCGCGAAGTGCGTCTTGCATTACTAGAGGCGGACGTTAACTTCAAAGTCGTCAAAGATTTTGTGAAAAAAGTCAGTGAACGCGCCGTAGGGCAAGAAGTACTGAAAAGCTTAACTCCAGGACAGCAGATCATTAAAATCGTTAACGAGGAATTGACTGCATTAATGGGGGGCGAGCAAAGCAAGATTGCTGCATCAAACCGCCCGCCGACCGTTATTATGATGGTTGGACTTCAGGGTGCCGGTAAAACAACGACAACAGGAAAGCTATCGCTGTTGCTTCGTAAAAAGTATAACCGAAAACCGCTGCTTGTTGCTGCTGACATTTACCGTCCAGCCGCAATTAAACAGCTTCAAACACTTGGCAAACAATTAGACATGCCGGTTTTCTCCCTTGGTGATCAAGTGAGCCCGGTTGAAATTGCTAAGCAGGCAATTGCCAAAGCAAAAGAAGACCATAATGACTATGTCCTAATTGATACTGCCGGCCGACTTCATGTCGATGAGGCATTAATGGGTGAGTTAAAGGATATTAAAGAGCTCACTAAACCTGATGAAATCTTCCTTGTTGTTGATGCCATGACCGGTCAGGATGCCGTCAATGTTGCCCAAAGCTTTAATGAGCAGCTCGGTTTAACCGGGGTTGTCTTAACGAAGCTTGATGGTGACACGAGGGGCGGGGCAGCACTCTCTATTCGTGCTGTAACACAAACGCCGATTAAATTTGTCGGTCTAGGCGAGAAAATGGATGCATTAGAGCCGTTTCACCCGGAACGAATGGCCTCCAGGATTTTAGGTATGGGTGATGTGCTGACACTGATTGAAAAAGCGCAGGCAAATGTCGATGAACAAAAGGCGAAAGAGTTAGAACAGAAGATGCGAACAGCGACGTTTACGCTGGATGACTTTTTGGAGCAGCTCGGTCAGGTTCGGAATCTTGGCCCGCTTGATGAATTATTAAAGATGATGCCTGGGGCAAACAAAATCAAAGGTTTGAATAATCTTCAAATTGATGAAAAGCAAATTGCCCACGTGGAAGCTATTATCAGATCGATGACAAAGGCAGAAAAAAATAATCCCGAAATCCTGAATGCTAACCGGAAGCGAAGAATTGCTAAAGGCTGCGGACGTCCTGTCACTGAAATAAACCGCTTATTAAAGCAGTTTGAGGACATGAAAAAAATGATGAAGCAAATGACGGGCATGCAGCAAAAAGGAAAGAAAAAAGGCGGCTTTAAATTCCCGTTTAAACCGTTTTAGAACGAAAAGCAGAAGCGCCTAGGCGCTTCTGCTGGACATTTCTCAAAGTTTTTTTCACTGTAAAGAAAAAACACTTTACAAACTTTAAAAGAATTGATATTATACTATCTTGTGTGAAACTATTCGGAGGTGCTTATTTAAAATGGCAGTTAAAATTCGTTTAAAACGTATGGGAGCTAAGAAAACTCCTTTCTATCGTATTGTTGTAGCAGATTCTCGTTCACCACGTGATGGACGTTACATTGAAATCGTTGGAACTTACAATCCGGTTACTCAACCAGCTAAAGTAGAAATCAACGAAGAATTAGCTCTTAAATGGTTAAAAGACGGTGCGAAACCATCTGATACAGTTCGTAACCTTTTCTCAAACCAAGGCATCATGGAAAAATTCCATAATGCAAAATTAGGCAAGTAATCGTAGGAAACGATGAAAGACCTAATCGAAACGATTGTTAAGCCCCTTGTTGATTTCCCGGAAGATGTTCGTGTCGAAATTGTCGAAGACGACAATCGGGTAACCTATCAGCTCACTGTTAACAAGACAGATATGGGAAAAGTAATTGGTAAACAGGGGCGTGTTGCAAAGGCCATTAGAACTGTTGTATATGCAGCAGGATCATCACAACAGAAGAAAATTTTTCTAGAAATTGGTGAATAGCTTTTTGCATCTAGATAAAAGGGAGGGATTAATTTTCCTCTCTTTTTTGCTATAGGAAAATGCAAAAGGAGGTCTTTCATGCAAATCATTCAAACAGTTGTTGTTAAGCAGATATTAACGGAAAACAGCAAACAACAGCTTTTCAATACATACCAGTCCAAGAGGCTTCAGCTTCAAAAAGAATGTGATCAGCTGCAATTTGAGCTGAAGCGATTAGAGAAAACAAAATCCTTTTCACCAGGTGCCCTAAAAAAACATTTTGAAAAAGAAATACAAATGCGTAAAGAAAAAATAAAGCTTGTTGAGTTTCAAAGCGAACAATTACATATCCTACCACTAGGCAGTGAATTAAACGAAAAAGAAGTTCAGGCCCTAGTTGAGGTAAAAGTAGGCGACAGCTGGGATGAGAGGCTGGGGCAGCTTACAATAATTATTAAAGACGGTATCGTTGAGGAAATTAGATAGAAGGTGAATAAAATGGAAAAATGGTTTAATGTCGGCAAGATCGTCAATACTCAAGGCATAAAAGGTGAAGTGAGAGTTATTTCAAAAACGGATTTCCCTGAAAAACGCTACAAGAAGGGGAATGTTTTATATTTATTTATGCCAAATTCAAGCAAGCCAATTGAACTAACAGTCAATAGCCACCGCACACATAAAAATTTTGAATTACTTACATTTGAAGGATTTACTAATATCAATGAGGTTGAGAAATTTAGAGATGGGATTCTAAAAGTGCCCGGGTCACAACTAGACACATTAGAAGAAGATGAATTTTATTACCATGAAATTATTGGATGCCTAGTTGCCACTACCCATGGTGAGGAAATTGGGAAGGTTACCGAAATTCTATCACCTGGCGCCAATGATGTTTGGGTTGTAAAAGGAAAAGCAGGTAAAGAACTACTGATCCCTTATATTCATGATGTCGTCAAAAAGGTAGATGTAAAAGAAAAAGTCATCTTAATTGAACCAATGGAAGGGTTACTTCCATGATGCAGATTGATATCCTGACATTATTTCCGGAAATGTTTTCTGGGGTATTGGGGCAATCCATTTTGCAAAAAGCCGCCGAGAAATCAGCAGTGGCCTATAACGTTGTTAATTTTCGTGATTTTGCTGATAACAAACATTCAACTGTTGATGACTACCCATATGGCGGCGGGGCAGGCATGGTTTTAAAGCCTCAGCCAATCTTTGATGCAGTTGCAGCTCTCAAGGAAAAAGCAAAGAGTAAACAACCAAGGGTGATCCTGCTTTGTCCGCAAGGTGGGAGATATGAACAAAAAAAGGCCGAGGAATTAGCGAAAGAAGAGCACTTAATCTTCATTTGCGGTCATTATGAGGGCTATGACGAACGAATCCGGGAGCATATAGTCACAGATGAAATATCAATTGGCGATTATGTCTTGACAGGCGGTGAGCTTGGAGCAATGGTCGTGGTTGACAGTGTTGTCCGCCTTTTGCCAGAGGTGCTTGGCAATCAAGAATCGCATATGAAGGACTCATTCAGTACAGGGCTCTTGGAACATCCTCACTATACAAGACCTGCCGATTTTCGCGGGATGAAGGTGCCTGATGTGCTGCTATCAGGAAATCATAAGTTCATTGAGGAATGGCGTAACAAAGAGGCGCTAAGACGGACGCTTTTAAGACGGCCTGATTTATTTGATAAAATAGACCTTACACCTGATCAGGTGAAATGGCTAAAAGAGGTAAAAAAAGATTACGAGTAATATTGCGGGCGCGGAATAATTATGGTATGATACTTCTTGTGACTTGAACTGATACTTATCAGAAGCAGTCTTATAACGATGTTCCGCTGCAATTTTTAAAGAAATATGATGTGCATGAGCGTCTGTTGGAAGGAGTTGAAAACGATGCAACAATTAATTAAAGAAATCACACAAGAACAACTTCGTACTGATCTTCCTTCGTTCCGTCCTGGTGACACTGTACGTGTCCACGTGAAAGTTGTCGAGGGTACTCGTGAACGGATTCAGTTATTTGAAGGTGTTGTGATTAAGCGTCGTGGTGGTGGTATAAGCGAAACTTTTACGGTTCGTAAAATTTCTTACGGAGTAGGCGTTGAGCGTACTTTCCCTGTACACACACCAAAAATTGCGAAGCTTGAAGTACTTCGCCGCGGTAAAGTCCGCCGTGCTAAGCTTTACTACTTGCGTAACCTTCGCGGTAAAAAAGCAAGAATTAAAGAAATTCGCTAATATGAAAAGAAAAGAGCTTGCCCGGGAGCAGGCTCTTTTTTTAATACATATCAAATCGTTTGTTGGTAAAATATATTTATTGGACTGCTTTAATTGTTGCTGGTTTTTAAACAAAATATTAAAGTTTGATTAAAAATATTATCCCATCGTGTTAAATATGTTTAAGTTATGTAAAATAGGCTTTATAAAACATTTTTTTAAAGTGATTGGTGGGGATTGTATGACAAAAAAGAAGAATGAACTATGGGAATGGACGAAGGCCCTATTGATTGCGATAGCACTGGCGGCAGTCATCCGGTATTTTCTTTTTGCTCCAATAGTAGTGGATGGCTTATCGATGATGCCGACATTAAAAGATCAGGATCGCATGATTGTCAATAAATTCAGTTATGAAATTGGTGAGCCAAAGCGATTTGATATCATCGTTTTTCATGCCCCGGAAAAAAAGGATTACATAAAGCGTGTGATCGGACTTCCAGGTGATACGATTGAGTATAAGGATGATATGTTATATGTAAATGGCAAAGCGTATAAAGAGCCTTATTTGGATGAATATAAGAAACAAGTAGAGGACGGGCCATTAACAGGTCCATTTACCCTTGAAGAAAAAATTGGCCGTAAAACAGTTCCAAAAGGTGAATTGTTTGTCATGGGCGATAACCGCCGCTTCAGTAAGGACTCAAGGCATATTGGGACAGTTCCAATGAGTAAAGTAATCGGTAAAACAAATGTGGTCTATTGGCCAATTAAAGACGCACATATTGTTAAAGTGAAATAGAAATAGTTATCTAGCTTCAGCGCCTAGCCCCTCGGGACATAAGCCGCCCCGCTGTGGTGGCTGGGAAACTGCCTCCTCGCGGTTCGTCTTATGCCTGTCGGGGCTGACCAAGGCGCTTACGCTTTTAAAAGGAGGTGGCTGCTTTGACGATCCAATGGTTTCCTGGTCATATGGCCAAGGCTCGCAGAGAGGTCACGGAAAAATTAAAACTAGTTGATATTATTTTTGAATTGGTGGATGCAAGAATTCCGTATTCCTCAAGAAATCCAATGATTGATGAGATTATCCAGCATAAACCAAGATTAGTCTTATTAAATAAAGCGGATATGGCTGACAAGGCCGCAACAAAGGAATGGATTGCCTATTTCGCTGAAAAAGGAATTAAGGCACTTGCGATTAATTCTCAGGCTGGAGAAGGAATGAAAAATATTGTCCAAGCCTCAAATGAAATTCTCAAAGAGAAATTTGATCGTTTAAGAGCGAGAGGTGTGAAACCTAGAGCAATCCGGGCAATGATTGTTGGAATTCCAAACGCTGGTAAATCGACCCTTATTAACCGTTTGGCTAAAAAAAATATCGCTAAAACAGGAAATACTCCAGGAGTTACCAAATCACAACAATGGATTAAGGTTGGCAAGGAAATGGAGTTACTGGATACACCAGGGATATTATGGCCGAAATTTGAGGATCAAGAGGTTGGTATGAAACTGGCCATTACAGGGGCGATTAAAGATACCCTATTAAACCTGCAGGATCTTACCGTCTACACGTTAAGATTTTTAGAACACACCTATCCAGAGCGTTTGAAAGAACGATATAATTTAGAGACTCTACCTGAAAACGTTGTTGAAATGTTTGATCATATTGGAGTACTTCGCGGCTGTCTTATGGCAGGCGGGATTGTCGATTATGATAAGGTTTCGGAATTAGTGGTTCGGGAAATAAGGTCGGAAAAATTTGGCCGGATTACATTAGAACGACCTATTGATTTTAGCGTTGAAAAAGAATAATGATTGACCAAGGCTCTCCAAATGGGGGGCTTTTTAATTCAACAAATATAAATCGATGAAGAAATTACTATTGTTACTATTAAAATGTTATATTAAATCTAGTAAATCTTTGAAATTATTATTTATAATGGCGTTTGTAATCGTTTTCAAGCGAAATAGAGAATGATGGTGCAGAATAGTTTTTTACCAGCATTTATTGCTGGTTACAATTAAGAATTTCTCGTAAAATTAGGTGGAACTATATACACGTTTAAAGAAACAATAACATACAAGATAAAAGGGGTATATCAATGAAATATCGGTCAGCATTTGATATTATCGGCCCAGTCATGATTGGGCCGTCAAGCTCTCACACAGCTGGTGCAGCAAGGATTGGCAGGGTTGCAAGAACCTTGTTCGGAAAACTTCCAAAGAAAGCAATTATCTCCTTATACGGTTCCTTTGCCAAAACATATAAGGGACACGGAACAGACTTTGCCATTGTTGCGGGACTTCTGGATTTAGATACATTTGATGAAAGAATGCCTAAATCTTTAGAAATAGCAAAAGAAAATGGTTTAGAGGTAGTATTTCGGACCGAAGAGGCAGTGACAGATCATCCAAATACAGTCAAAATTAATTTATATGATGAGGAAAACAAACTAGAAATGGTGGGCATTTCAATCGGCGGCGGAACCATTGAAATCACCGAATTAAATTCCTTTCCGCTAAAGCTTTCTGGAGAACACCCGGCGATCTTGGTTGTTCATCAGGACCGATTTGGAATCATTTCAGCGGTAACAAGTGTTTTATCAAAACATGAAATTAACATCGGTCATATGGAAGTATCCCGATTAGAAAAAGGTGAAATGGCTCTGATGGTCATTGAAGTCGATCAGAAAATTGATGATATCGTGATTGAGGAATTAAAAAATCTTTCAAATGTATCGCAAATCATTCGCATGGCTGAATAAATTGAATGAACAACATCAGGAGGTGGACTCATGTTTCGAAATGTAGCAGAGCTTGTTCAACTTGCAGAAAGCAACCAGGTAAAAATAGCGGAAATCATGATCCGTCAAGAAATTGAAGTATCAGGTCTTACGAGAGAAGAAGTAATCACGAAAATGGAAACGAATTTAACTGTAATGGAACAAGCGGTGGAAAGAGGTCTGGGCGGTGTCCATTCGCATACAGGACTAACAGGTGGAGACGCGGTGCTGCTCCAAAACTATCTAAAAAGCGGAAAAGCCCTTGGAGGCACGATTTTACTAGATGCTGTCAGTAAAGCAGTGGCAACAAATGAAGTGAACGCCGCAATGGGTGTGATCTGTGCAACACCTACTGCAGGTTCAGCAGGTGTCGTACCTGGAACCTTATTTGCTGTAAAAGAAAAATTGAAACCAACACGTGAGGAAATGATTGAATTCTTGTTTACCGCAGCTGCTTTTGGTTTCGTAGTTGCTAATAACGCCTCGATTTCCGGCGCTGCTGGCGGATGCCAAGCAGAAGTAGGTTCGGCTAGTGGTATGGCTGCGGCAGCCATTGTAGAATTGGCAGGCGGCACACCACAGCAGGCTGCAGAGGCAATGGCGATAACGTTGAAGAATATGCTTGGATTAGTATGTGATCCTGTTGCGGGTTTAGTAGAGGTTCCATGTGTAAAGCGGAATGCAATGGGTGCATCTAATGCTATTACTGCTGCAGATATGGCACTTGCCGGAATTACAAGCAGGATCCCTTGCGATGAAGTCATTCATGCCATGTTCTTAATTGGCCAATCCATGCCGTCTTCCTTAAGAGAAACGGCTGAAGGCGGACTTGCAGCAACTCCGACTGGAAGAAGACTTGAGCAAGAAATATTTGGCAGTGGGAATACAGTTAAACTTAAAAACCTAATTATTTCTTAATAATTTCTCAATAGAAGTAGCACACAAATTCGAGCAAAATTTTGTGTGCTACTTTTTGTGTATTGAATTTAATAGGGTACGAGGGTATCATTACAACGGGTGAAAAAAATGAAGGTACAAACTATAGTTGAAATTGAACGACAATTAGAAAATATTAAAGCGGAAAATGATCCATTTTTGTTACATATCCTCCAAGATGAGCGTAAAGGTGTGCAGCAGTTGTTACAAAAATGGCATAAGAAAATGGCAGAGGAGAAACGATTAAAGGAAAAATTCAATGATATGAACCTCTATGAAGAGAAATGGAGATCGCAAGGATTTGAATTGATTGCTGGTGTTGATGAAGTCGGGAGAGGTCCGCTTGCCGGGCCGGTTGTAGCAGCGGCGGTCATATTACCAAAAAATTTTTTCTTAGCCGGTCTGGATGATTCGAAAAAACTTTCAGAAAAAAAACGTCAGGAATTCGATGAAATTATTCGAAATGAAGCGCTGGCATATAGTGTTTCAATGATTGATGCTCCTGAAATCGACGCGGTTAATATTTATGAAGCGACAAAAAAGGCGATGAAAGCGGCTATCGCCTCGCTAAATCCAAAACCGGATTTGCTGCTGATTGACGCGATGAAACTCGAAACCCCATATCCAGCAGAATCTATTATTAAAGGAGATGCAAAAAGCATCTCGATCGCAGCAGCTTCGATTGTTGCAAAAACAGCAAGAGATGAACTGATGAAGGAAATTTCGTTAAGTTATCCAGCGTATGGTTTTCAGCAAAACATGGGGTACGGTACAAAGGAACATATTCAGGCGATAAAACAAAATGGGATATCTCCCTATCACCGTAAAAGCTTCGCACCGGTCAAAGATTATATTTAACAAAAAAAACAGGTCATTGGATCTGTTTTTTATTATTGTAAAAAATAAATTTACCACTATTTGATAGGGAATATACCTGTGTGAAGCAGATTATCGAAATATATTATTCTGAATCTTTTTAAGATGAATATAATTTTTTTGCTTAATGGTGGACAAGGTTTGTGTCATTATATAAAATGAAAACGGAGTCAATTTTTTGAAGAGTTTGATAGGAGGATGGGAAATGAATATCCATGAGTATCAAGGGAAAGAGATCCTCAGAAATTACGGGGTAGCGGTTCCTAACGGAAAAGTGGCATTCACTGTTGAAGAGGCAGTTGAAGCGGCGAAAGAACTAGGTACACAGGTTTGTGTGGTAAAAGCACAAATCCATGCTGGTGGACGGGGGAAAGCCGGCGGTGTTAAAGTTGCTAAAAACCTTGATGAGGTTCGTACATATGCAAATGAAATCCTAGGAAAAACTTTAGTTACACACCAAACAGGTCCAGATGGTAAAGAAGTTAAACGTTTGCTAATCGAAGAAGGCTGCGACATCAAAAAAGAATACTATGTTGGTTTAGTATTAGATCGTGCCACTTCACGTGTTGTTTTAATGGCATCTGAAGAAGGCGGAACGGAAATTGAAGAAGTAGCGGCTAAAACCCCTGAGAGGATTTTTAAAGAAGAAATTGATCCTGCTATTGGATTACAGCCGTTCCAAGCACGTCGTATTGCCTTTAATATCAATATTCCAACAGAACTTGTTAATCAGGCTGTAAAGTTCATGATGGGCTTATATAGTGCTTATATCGAAAAGGATTGCTCAATTGCCGAAATTAACCCTCTTGTTGTTACTGGAGACGGAAAAGTAATGGCCTTGGATGCAAAATTAAATTTCGATTCTAATGCGTTATATCGTCAAAAAGATGTATTGACTTATCGTGATCTTGAAGAGGAAGATGCAAAGGAAATTGAAGCATCAAAATATGATTTAAGCTATGTTGCTTTAGATGGCAATATTGGCTGTATGGTTAATGGTGCCGGACTTGCGATGTCAACGATGGATATCATTAAACATTACGGCGGCGACCCCGCAAACTTCCTTGATGTTGGGGGCGGTGCAACAGCTGAAAAGGTTACAGAAGCATTTAAAATTATCCTTTCTGATCCAAACGTAAAAGGTATTTTTGTTAATATCTTTGGTGGAATCATGAAGTGTGATGTCATTGCTGAGGGTGTTGTCGAAGCAGCTAAGCAGGTTGGACTTAGTGTTCCACTCGTTGTTCGCTTAGAAGGAACAAATGTTGACTTAGGTAAGAAAATCCTGGCAGAGTCAAGCGTTGAGATTATTGCTGCTGAATCCATGGCTGACGGCGCACAAAAAATCGTTTCATTAGTGAAATAGGATCGACAAGAAAGGGGAATTATCGTGAGCGTTTTTATTAATAAAAATACGAAGGTTATTGTTCAAGGAATAACTGGCGGAACGGCCCGTTTCCATACAAAACAAATGCTTGAATATGGCACCAAAATTGTTGGTGGTACCTCTCCTGGGAAAAAAGGTCAGGAAGTCGAAGGTGTACCCGTTTTCAATACGGTACAAGAAGCGGTTGAAGCAACAGGTGCTAATGCTTCTGTTATCTATGTTCCGGCACCATTTGCAGCGGATTCCATTATCGAAGCAGTTGATGCAGAATTAGATCTTGTTATTTGTATTACTGAGCATATTCCTGTATTGGATATGGTGAAGGTAAAACGGTACATGGAAGGCAAAAAGACTCGCCTTGTAGGTCCAAACTGTCCTGGTGTTATTACTGCGGATGAATGTAAAATTGGTATTATGCCAGGCTACATCCATACAAAAGGACACGTTGGAGTTGTTTCCCGTTCAGGAACATTAACATACGAAGCAGTACACCAACTAACACAGGCTGGACTTGGTCAAACAACGGCAGTTGGTATTGGCGGAGACCCTGTGAACGGCACAAATTTCATCGATGTCCTAAAGGCATTCAATGAAGATCCTGAAACGTATGCAGTGATTATGATTGGTGAAATCGGCGGTACGGCTGAAGAAGAAGCGGCAGAATGGGTGAAAGCTAACATGACAAAACCTGTTGTCGGCTTCATTGGCGGACGTACAGCGCCTCCTGGAAAACGCATGGGCCACGCTGGTGCGATTATTTCTGGCGGCAAAGGTACTGCCGATGAAAAAATCCGCATCATGAACGAGTGCGGCATTAAAGTTGCTGATACCCCATCTGTTATGGGTGAAACCTTGATTGAAGTTTTGAAAGAACAAGGTCTGTATGAAAAATGTAAAACACATTAATTTCACACCAAGACAGGAACAGATAGTCCCTCATAGTTGAGGGGCTATTTCTCGTATAATAAAAAAAAGGAGAATGAATAATGGATGACTTTAAAGAAAAACTGATTCATTTGCTTCATTACCCAAACATCACATGGAATACTGTATATCAAACGTTAAGGAAGGATCCGACACTGAGATCTTTGTACCGGCTCCAAACACAATCAACTCAGCAGATTTCCTTATTTCCACCAAATAACCACGATCACTCCATGGCCCAATCTTCTATTATCTCTCTTCACCCCGACATGATTCACGAACAAATCCGTCAATACGCATCCAATGAAATCACAGTGATTACTATTTTAGATAAAGAATACCCACATTATTTAAAAGAGATTTACCAACCGCCATGGGCTTTGTTTGCAAAAGGTGACATCTCTCTATTAGAAAAGGAACCAAAGCTGGCTGTTGTGGGGTCACGGCAAGCCACGCAATATGGAAAAAATGCGATTCGCTTAATCTTTCCAGAACTAATTGACAATGATGTCTTAATTGTAAGCGGTTTAGCAAAGGGGATTGATGCCCTTGCACATGAATATGCGATTAAAAATGGCGGGAAAACCATTGCTGTTATCGCCGGTGGTTTATATCACATTTACCCTAAAGAAAATATGAGCCTCGCATTAGAAATGATGAAAACGCAGCTTGTTCTCTCAGAATACCCTCCCGATACAAAGCCGCTCAGGTGGCATTTCCCCTCACGGAATCGAATCATTAGCGGTTTGTCCAATGGAACGTTTATTATTGAAGCAAAGCGAAAAAGCGGCTCACTCATTACTGCCAACTATGCCGTCAATGAAGGACGGGATGTGTTTTCACTGCCAGGAAGTATTTTTAATCCTTATTCCGTCGGGGCAAATGAATTAATCCAGCAAGGGGCAAAACTTGTTACAAGGGCTGAGGATATATTGGAAGAGATAAGATTAAACTCTAGGGTATAGTAGAATCTTAGAATAAAAATTGTTATTTTTGCAGGTTTTTTCGAATAAATGGAGAAATTAGCTAAAAAAGGTTGCAAAAATTTCTAATATGTTATACATTTTCCAACAGATGTTCGAAAAAATGAATATATCTAGATAGTTTAAATAATATTGTAATTAACATATAACTGAAAATTTTTGGGATAGGGCAGTTTTGTAAAGTATTTTCTCCGGTTAGAACCGGAATTTAGGAAAACTTCTCAAATTGTAAGCATCTTAGAAACAGGCTTTTGCCGTATTCAAGGCGCTTTCACACTTTCCCTCTTAAGGAGGATATTTGAATGGCTGCAGAATTTCTAGTCATCGTTGAATCACCAGCTAAAGCGAAAACGATTGAACGTTATTTAGGAAATAAATATAAAGTAAAGGCATCGATGGGGCATGTTCGCGATTTACCGCGTAGTCAAACGGGGGTAAATGTAGAAAATAGCTATGAGCCAAAATATATTACAATCCGTGGCAAAGGTCCTGTATTAAAAGAATTAAAAACAGCGGCCAAAAAGGTAAAAAAAATATATCTCGCGGCTGACCCGGATCGCGAAGGGGAAGCAATTGCCTGGCATTTAGCACACAGCTTGGATGTAGACATTAACTCAGACTGCCGTGTTGTTTTTAATGAAATCACGAAAGATGCAATTAAAGAATCCTTTAAGCATCCTCGTCCGATAAATATGGATCTTGTCGATGCCCAGCAGGCCCGCAGGATTTTAGACCGGCTTGTAGGCTATAATATCAGTCCGCTTCTTTGGAAAAAGGTGAAAAAAGGGTTAAGCGCAGGACGAGTTCAATCCGTTGCGGTTCGCTTGATAATTGATAGGGAGAAAGAAATCAAAGCTTTTACTCCTGAAGAATATTGGACGATCGAGGGCGAATTTTTAAAGGGAAAAGATCATTTCAATGCGAGCTTTTTTTCTTTAGTTGACCATGATAAAACCGAGCTTAAAACCGAACAAGACGTTCAAGCTATTTTACAGCAAATGGATGGAAATAAGTTCAAAGTGATTTCGGTGACAAAAAAAGAACGCAGAAGAAACCCGGCACCGCCTTTTATCACCTCTTCCCTGCAGCAGGAAGCAGCTAGAAAGCTCAACTTCCGTGCAAAGAAAACAATGATGCTTGCACAGCAGCTATACGAAGGGATTGAACTTGGAAAAGAAGGTACAGTTGGTCTCATAACCTATATGCGAACTGATTCCACCCGAATTTCAGAAGTTGCTCAAGTAGAGGCCGCTAGTTATATAAAAGCGGAATATGGAGACAACTTTTTAAAGAATGTACAAAGGAAAGAAAAAAAGCAAACGAATGCCCAAGATGCTCACGAAGCGATACGTCCGACCAGTACATTGAGAGATCCAAATAGCATGAAGGAATATCTATCACGTGACCAGCTGCGTTTATACAAATTAATTTGGGAGCGTTTTTTAGCAAGTCAAATGGCACAGGCAATCATGGATACGATGAGTGTCGATTTGCAAAATGGAAATGTCATATTTCGGGCTAATGGCTCAAAAATAAAATTTCCTGGTTTTATGAAGCTTTATGTGGAAGGCTCTGATGACCAAGATGATGGACCTGATAAAATGCTTCCAGATCTCAAAGAAGGGGATGAAGTGTTTCAAAAGGATATTGATCCCAAACAGCACTTCACACAGCCGCCGCCACGGTATACGGAAGCACGACTTGTTAAAACGCTTGAAGAATTGGGAATCGGACGGCCATCTACCTACGCACCCACATTGGATACGATTCAAAAGCGGGGCTATGTTGCGCTCGATAATAAACGCTTTATCCCAACAGAATTAGGAGAAATTGTTCATGAGCTTATTCTTGAATTCTTCCCCGAAATAATAAATGTTGAATTCACTGCAAAAATGGAGCAGGATTTGGATAATGTCGAAGAGGGTGAAGTAAAATGGGTGCAAGTCATTGATGAATTTTACCGCGACTTCGAAATCCGTTTAAAAAAGGCTGAAACAGAAATGCAGTCTATAGAAATTAAAGATGAGCCAGCTGGTGAGGATTGTGAAAACTGTGGAAATCCAATGGTGTTTAAAATGGGTAGATATGGAAAATTCATGGCCTGCAGTAATTTCCCTGATTGCCGGAATACAAAACCGATTGTGAAAGAAATTGGTGTGACTTGTCCGACATGTAAGGAAGGACAAATTATTGAACGTAAGAGTAAGAAAAAAAGGTTATTTTACGGCTGCACTCGATATCCTGAGTGTGAATTCATTTCTTGGGATAAACCGTTACCAAGATCCTGTCCTAAATGCGAAGGCCTGCTTGTAGAAAAGAAATTAAAAAAGGGCGTTCAAGTTCAATGTGTTAACTGTGACTACAAGGAAGAACCGCAAAGCTAAGAGTGGGTAAACCCGCTCTTTTATTTTTTTTAAGAGTTAAAACTTTTTTCTTTTTAATTCGTATAGTAAAATGCAAGATGGACTTTAAATGTGGGAATGGTATTGATAGACAAAGGCATTGTCAAAATGTACATATTTCAGAAAGCTAGAAATAAGGAGGTTTCTTACATGTCGGATGTAACAATAAATGTAATTGGTGCTGGTTTGGCAGGTAGTGAAGCGGCATGGCAGATTGCTAAACGCGGCGTAAAAGTGCGCCTATATGAAATGCGCCCGGTAAAGCAAACCCCGGCACATCATACAGATAAATTTGCAGAATTAGTGTGTAGTAATTCATTGCGGGCAAACACATTAACAAATGCGGTTGGGGTATTAAAAGAAGAAATGAGAAAGCTTGATTCTGTGATTATCGCTGCAGCAGATGCTTGTTCCGTTCCTGCTGGTGGTGCATTGGCAGTTGATCGCCATGAATTTGCCGCAAAAGTAACGGAGTTGGTCAAAAATCATGAAAATGTAACGGTTGTAAATGAAGAAGTAACCAAAATTCCTGATGGCCCAACGGTTATTGCTACTGGTCCGCTAACAAGTCCAGACCTTTCAGCACAGCTTAAAAGCTTAACGGGTGAAGATTATCTTTATTTTTATGATGCAGCGGCTCCAATTCTAGAAAAAGAAAGTATCAACATGGATAAAGTTTATTTGAAGTCCCGTTATGATAAAGGCGAAGCGGCCTATTTAAATTGCCCGATGACTGAGGAAGAGTTTAATCGTTTTTATGAAGCATTAATTTCTGCTGAGACGGTGCCCTTGAAGGAATTTGAAAAGGAAGTCTTTTTTGAAGGTTGTATGCCAATCGAAGTAATGGCTGGACGAGGAATGAAAACGATGCTTTTTGGACCGTTAAAACCGGTTGGATTAGAAGATCCGAAAACAGGAAAAAGACCGTTTGCTGTAGTACAACTTCGTCAAGATGATGCGGCAGGAACGTTGTTTAATATTGTCGGTTTTCAGACACATTTAAAATGGGGAGCCCAAAAGGAAGTCATTCAGTTGATTCCTGGTCTTGAAAATGCAGAAATTATTCGGTACGGTGTTATGCACCGCAATACCTTTATTAATTCACCGAAGGTTCTCAAGGCCACCTACCAATTCCGAAATCGTGAAGATTTATTTTTTGCTGGTCAAATGACCGGAGTTGAGGGATATGTGGAATCAGCTGCAAGTGGTTTAATTGCGGGGATCAATGCATCCCGATTAGTGAATGGTGTGGAAACTGTGGAGTTTCCTGTGGAAACAGCTATAGGGAGTATGGCTCGTTATATCACAACTGCCAATCCGGATAATTTTCAGCCAATGAATGCAAACTTTGGTTTATTTCCCGACCTGCCTGTTAGAATAAAAGGAAAGCAGGAAAGAAATCTACAGCATGCGAATCGAGCACTAGAGACAATTCAGAACTTTGTGAAAGTTTTGTAAAGTTTATTGCAAGGACATTGGAAGTGTGTTACGATTTAATAGCCCTTGTCAGGTAAATAGTATGATAAATGTGAATGATTTATTAAACTTTTTTATCTGGAGTTTACAAATAGTGAGGAATTAAGCAAAATATACAATTGAACATTATCAACTTGATATCAGTGATTTCGTTTCACTTTTCCATTTCTGTACAAGTAATTGATGAAGAACGAGAATCTACTTAATCCAATTATTTACATACCATTTGTGTTTGTGAAACGGAAATTACTCCAAAGGGAGGAAGATTTGTTTGAATCAATTTCATGCGACAACGATATTTGCAATCCATCATAACGGCGAATGCTCTATGTCTGGTGATGGCCAGGTGACATTTGGTAATGCAGTAGTGATGAAGCACACAGCAAAAAAGGTAAGAAAGATATTTAATGGTAAAGTATTGGCTGGATTTGCCGGCTCTGTTGCTGACGCATTTACTCTTTTTGAACTGTTTGAAGGAAAGTTGGAGGAATATAATGGAAATCTCCAAAGAGCTGCTGTAGAGCTTGCAAAAGAATGGAGAAACGATAAAATGCTGCGCAAGCTGGAAGCGATGTTAATTGTCATGAATCGTGAAAGTTTGCTGCTTGTATCCGGTACTGGGGAAGTCATCGAACCTGACGACGGGATTCTTGCGATTGGCTCTGGTGGAAATTACGCATTAGCTGCAGGTCGTTCACTGAAGAAATATTCTGGTGAACACTTGACTGCGAAAGAAATAGCTAAAGCTTCATTAGAAATAGCTGCGGAAATATGTGTATACACGAACCACAACATTATTGTTGAAGAACTATAATGGGAAGGAGACTGGAAAATATGAGCAGAACAACCAATTTAACCCCTCGTCAAATTGTTGAAAGACTTGATCAATATATCATTGGACAGAAGGATGCCAAGAAAGCAGTCGCTGTTGCGTTAAGGAATCGTTACAGAAGAGGATTATTAAATGACAAGCTCCGGGAAGAAATTATACCGAAAAACATTTTAATGATAGGACCGACCGGAGTTGGTAAAACGGAAATTGCCAGGAGGATTGCAAAGCTTGTTGGCGCGCCGTTTATCAAGGTGGAAGCCACTAAGTTTACAGAAGTAGGCTATGTTGGCCGTGATGTTGAATCAATGGTTAGGGATCTGGCTGAAACCTCTGTTCGATTAGTGAAAGAGGATCGGATGCAGAGTGTAAAGGAACGCGCTGAGGAGAATGCAAACAACAGGCTTGTTGATTTAGTTGTACCATCTGCTAAAAAATCATCGACCTATAAAAATCCGCTCGAAATGTTATTTGGAGGCGGAAATCCTACTTCAGAGCAAGAGACACATCAGGAAGATTACTCCGTTCAAGAAAAACGTAAGATTGTCAAAGAGAGACTTGCTCTTGGACAATTGGAGGATGAAATTGTTACGGTAGAAGTTGAGGAGCAGGCTCCATCCATGTTTGATATGCTCCAAGGGTCAGGAATTGAACAAATGGGTATGAATATGCAGGATGCTCTTAGCAGTTTTATGCCGAAAAAGCGGAAGAAAAGAAAATTAACCGTCCGTGAAGCAAGAAAAGTATTAACAAATGAAGAAGCCGCAAAGCTCATTGACATGGATGAAGTTACAACAGAAGCTATTTATCGTGCGGAACAAACAGGGATTATCTTTATTGATGAAATCGATAAAATTGCAAGCAAGAATTCTGGCGGCTCTTCAGCAGATGTTTCAAGAGAAGGCGTCCAAAGAGATATCTTACCGGTAGTAGAAGGTTCAACTGTGGTAACGAAATATGGTTCGATTAAAACAGATCATATTTTATTTATCGCTGCAGGGGCGTTTCATATGGCGAAACCATCTGACTTAATACCCGAGCTTCAAGGACGTTTCCCGATCCGGGTAGAACTAACGAAGCTTACTGTGGAAGACTTTTTTAGAATATTAATCGAGCCGGATAATGCTTTAATTAAGCAATATCAAGCATTATTGGAAACAGAAGGTATACAAATTGAATTTTCTGACGATGCTATTCGTAGAATTGCAGAAGTTGCATTTGAAGTGAATCAAAATACAGATAATATTGGTGCGAGACGACTCCATACGATATTAGAGAAGCTTTTAGAAGACTTATCTTTTGAGGCACCGGACATCACACTGGAGAATATCGCGATTACACCACAGTATGTTGATGATAAACTTGGTGCGATTTCGAAAAATAAAGATTTATCCCAATTTATTCTTTAGGAGCGATTGTTCATTCTGAAATTTTTGGAAAACGTCGCTCATAAAATGACCTAATACGTCGAAATGCTTGTATTAACTAATAAAATTTAATAATGGTTGTAGTCAATTAGGAGGAAGAAACACAATGGATTTACTTACAAAAACGAGAAAAATTAATGTTTTATTACAAAAAGCTGCAGGAAAGCCAGTAAACTTCAAGGAAATGTCAGAGACGTTAAGCGAGACAATCGAAGCGAATGTTTATATTGTCAGCCGTCGTGGTAAACTTCTAGGTTTTTCAATTTATCAACAAATTGAAAATGAAAGAATGAAAAAAATGTTTGAAGACCGTCAATTTCCAGAAGAATATACAAATGGATTATTTAATATTCAAGAAACTTCATCGAATCTTGATATTGAAAGCCAATATACTGCTTTTCCTGTGGAAAATAGAGAGTTATTTCGTGAAGGGCTGACAACGATTGTTCCGATTATTGGCGGCGGGGAACGTCTTGGCACTTTAATTCTTGCAAGATTGCAAGAAAAATTCCATGATGATGATCTGATCCTTGCTGAATACGGTGCAACGGTTGTAGGTATGGAAATTTTACGTGAAAAATCAGAAGAAATTGAAGAGGAAGCTAGAAGCAAAGCGGTTGTTCAAATGGCCATCAGTTCATTGTCATATAGTGAACTAGAAGCCATTGAGCATATTTTTGAAGAACTCAATGGCCATGAAGGCTTGCTTGTTGCTTCAAAAATTGCTGACCGTGTTGGAATTACCCGTTCAGTGATTGTGAATGCTTTAAGAAAGCTCGAAAGCGCAGGGGTTATTGAATCACGTTCCCTTGGAATGAAAGGTACGTATATTAAAGTCCTAAATGATAAGTTTCTTATTGAACTTGATAAATTAAGATCGAAATAAAAATGACAATCTCCAGTTTATCTGGGGATTTTTTATTTTTCTAAAGTATTACTTGATTGTTTATTGCGTATGTGCTATATTATTTCATGGTGTTAATACACACGCTTGTTGATTTAAACAGATGGTGCTGTTTATTACAGTTTCTGTTTAAAAATGAGATAAGCGGAGGAAAACAAACCACTAGGAGGAAAAAAACATGTCAGTTATTTCAATGAAGCAATTGCTTGAAGCTGGTGTACATTTCGGACACCAAACTCGCCGTTGGAACCCAAAGATGAAGAAATATATCTTCACTGAGCGTAACGGTATTTACATTATCGACCTTCAAAAAACAGTTAAAAAGGTTGAAGAAGCCTATAACTGGGTTAAGGAACTTGCTGGTAATGGCGGAACAGTTCTTTTTGTTGGTACTAAGAAACAAGCTCAAGATTCAGTTAAAGAAGAAGCAGGCCGTTCAGGTATGTACTATGTTAACCAACGTTGGTTAGGTGGTACATTAACAAACTTCGAAACCATTCAAAAGCGTATCGGCCGCTTAAAAGATATCGAAAGAATGTCAGAAGACGGAACTTTCGAAGTATTACCAAAGAAAGAAGTAGTACAATTAAAGAAAGAACAAGAACGTCTTGAAAAATTCCTAGGCGGAATCAAAGACATGAAACAACTTCCAGATGCATTATTCATTATCGACCCTCGTAAAGAGCGTATCGCAGTTGCTGAAGCGAAGAAATTAAACATTCCTATCGTTGGTATCGTTGATACAAACTGTGATCCAGACGAAATCGATGTTGTTATTCCAGCGAATGACGATGCGATTCGTGCGGTTAAGCTTTTAACTGGTAAAATGGCAGATGCTATCCTTGAAGCAAAACAAGGTGAAGAAGTACAACCAACAGCTTAATTAGTGGAGAACATAAAAAGGTGATAAGAGGGAGACCCTTTATCACCTTTTTTTAAAGAAAACTTGGCGATTTTGGAGCTAAAGAATGTTTATCTTGGCCTTACGTGGCTAAGATATGAGTATAGTACATAGAATTGAAGGAGGAAGAAAATCATGGCAGTTACTGCTCAAATGGTTAAAGAATTACGTGAAAAAACTGGCGCAGGAATGATGGATTGCAAAAAGGCATTAACAGAAACAAATGGTGATATGGAAAAGGCGATCGACTTCTTACGTGAAAAAGGGATTGCAAAGGCTGCGAATAAAGCAGACCGTATTGCGGCTGAAGGATTAACTTCAATCTTAACTGAAGGTAACGATGCAGTTATTCTTGAAGTAAACGCTGAAACTGATTTCGTTGCGAAAAACGAAGGGTTCCAAACTCTTGTTAAGGAACTCGCTGCACATCTTATTAAAAATAAACCGGCAACTGTTGAAGAAGCTACTGCCCAAACAATGGAAAACGGTGCAACTGTTGCAGATCACATCAACGCTGCAATCGCAAAAATTGGAGAAAAACTTTCTCTTCGTCGTTTTGCTGTAGTATCTAAAACGGATAGCGATGCATTTGGCGCTTACCTTCATATGGGCGGACGCATCAGCGTGTTAACTGTTCTTGAAGGTACTACAGATGCCGATGCTGCTAAAGATATTTCTATGCACATCGCTGCATTAAGACCAAAATACGTTTCTCGTGACCAAGTATCACAAGATGAAGTTGAGCGCGAGCGTCAAGTATTAACTACACAAGCTCTTAACGAAGGCAAGCCTGAAAATATCGTTGCTAAAATGGTAGAAGGTCGTCTTGGAAAGTACTTTGAAGATGTTTGTGTGCTTGATCAAACTTTCGTTAAAAATCCTGATCAAAAAGTACGCCAATTTGTTGAATCTAAAGGTGCAACATTACGTGAATTCGTACGCTACGAAGTAGGAGAAGGTATCGAAAAGCGTGAAGATAACTTCGCAGAAGAAGTTATGAACCAAGTAAATAAACAATAGTCAAATATTCTCTAGTATAAAACGGAACAAGTTTTTAGGGAATGTTACTGTAATAGGCTTTTGAATAGGGGACACGGTGTGTTCCCTATTTTTAAAGGAAATGAAATTAGAAAAGTATCTAGCTCCAGTGCCTGACGAAGGTGCTTGCGCTTTTAAATTTTACATACGGAGGTTTATATGAGCGGTCCTAAGTACAAACGCGTGGTTTTAAAATTGAGCGGTGAAGCACTTGCTGGTGAGTCCAGCTTTGGAATTAAGCCTTCTGTCATCAAATCGATTGCCATTCAGGTAAAAGAAATAGCAGAACTTGGGGTAGAGGTAGCTGTCGTTGTCGGCGGCGGCAACATTTGGCGTGGGAAAATTGGCAGTGAAATGGGCATGGACAGAGCAACAGCTGATTATATGGGAATGCTCGCTACTGTTATGAACTCTTTAGCGCTTCAAGATAGCTTGGAGCATTTAGGGATTGAGTCACGTGTGCAAACTTCAATAGAAATGCGTCAGGTTGCTGAACCGTATATTAGACGTCGTGCCATACGACATCTAGAGAAGCAGCGAGTCGTTATTTTTGCGGCTGGAACAGGTAATCCTTATTTCTCAACAGATACAACAGCAGCGCTCCGAGCAGCAGAAATCGATGCTGAAGTTATTTTAATGGCAAAAAATAATGTTGATGGAGTTTATTCTGCGGATCCTCGCGTCGACGCAAATGCCACTAAATATGAAGATCTATCATTCCTAGATGTGATTAAGGAAGGATTAGCAGTTATGGACTCAACCGCATCCTCCTTATGTATGGATAATGATATTCCACTTATTGTTTTCTCAATTATGGAACAGGGAAATATTAAAAGAGCCGTTATGGGTGAAAAAATTGGAACAGTCGTTAGGGGGAAAAATTAATGCCAAACCAAGTCATCTCTACTACAAAAGATCGTATGACAAAAGCGATTCAGTCCTATTCTCGTGAGCTTGCCAGCATACGGGCCGGCAGGGCGAGTGCATCCTTGCTTGATCGAATTACAATTGATTATTATGGTGCGCCTACTCCTATAAATCAAATGGCAGGGATCACAACTCCTGAAGCTAGATTACTCGTGATTCAACCGTATGATAAATCCATTCTTGGTGATATTGAAAAAGCAATCTTGAAGTCTGATTTAGGATTAAATCCTTCCAATGATGGCCAGATTATCCGAATTGCCATCCCGCAGCTGACAGAAGAGCGCCGGAAAGAACTTGTGAAATTAGTTAAAAAAGAATCAGAAGAAGCGAAAGTAGCGCTTCGGAATATTCGTCGTGATAGCAATGATTCTTTGAAAAAGCTCGAAAAGAATGGTGAAATTACAGAAGATGCACTTCGCGGCTTTTCTGATGATGTTCAAAAGCTTACGGATGAATACATTCAAAAAATCGATCAAATCACAAAAGACAAAGAAAAAGAAATTTTAGAAGTGTAACTGCTCGTAAAGCCCTAGCACTTGTCAGGGCTGATTACCGCATTTCTGATTTTCTGATCCACAGACCCTCTTTTTAGGGGGTTTTTTCACTATTTTGGGATTTTTGAACAATGATGATTGTCCCGGATAGTTCTCTGAACATTATTCTTAATTCCTTTTATTTTACATAAGTTATAATAAGAGATATCTTCTCGCTTTTTTGGTATGATAAAACTATCTAACCTAAAATATCCTTTACATATCTGCATTTGGTTTGATTGAACATGATCTATTTTCGGAGGAAATGATTAACTAATTGAGGAGCAATGTTATGTTAAATAAATTTAGACTTAGAAAGAAGCAAAATACCTCTTCCACACTCCGAGATAAAATAGAAGAGATAAAAAAATTGCCTGTTCCCGAGCATATTGCCATTATTATGGATGGCAACGGGCGCTGGGCCAAAAAAAGGGCGTTACCACGTATTGCCGGTCATCATGAAGGGATGAAGGTTGTTCGTAAAACAACCATGCTGGCAAATGATATTGGCATAAAGGCCTTAACTTTGTACGCTTTTTCAACTGAGAACTGGAAGCGCCCCAAAAATGAAGTGGAATACATTATGAAGCTCCCGGAAGAATTTTTAGGGACATTTCTTCCTGAATTAGTTAAGAATAATGTTCAAGTGAAAATGATGGGTTATAAAGATCAGCTTCCTGTCCATACACTAAGAGCAATTGAAAAGGCTATGGAGGAAACCAAAAATAATACCGGACTCGTATTAAACTTTGCTTTAAATTATGGAAGCAGAGCCGAGATTCTAGATGCGGTCAAGCAAGTCTTAAATGATTGTAAAAATGGTATACTAGAGGAGACAGAGCTCAACGAACAAGTCTTTTCCTCCTATTTAATGTCTTCCACTTTCACAGATCCTGACCTATTAATCAGGACCAGTGGGGAAATCCGCTTGAGTAACTTTATGCTTTGGCAATTAGCCTATTCGGAGTTTTGGTTTACCGATGTATTATGGCCGGATTTTAATGAGGAACATTTGCTGGAGGCGGTTGAGGTCTTCCAAAAACGCCAGCGTCGGTATGGTGGCTTATAGATTAATAAAGGTGTTGAACTACTAGATGAAGCAAAGAATCATAACAGGAGTCGTTGCCGCAGCATTATTTTTGCCAATTGTTTACTATGGCGGGATTCCGCTTGTAATATTAACGTATTTTTTAGCTACAATTGGTTTGTATGAATTAATGAAAATGAAGCAGCTTAACATTTTCTCAATCCATGGCATACTTTCGATATTGTTTCTCTGGATACTTATTTTTCCGGAGAAGTATCACCATGTCTTGGATACCTTCTATTATTCAAAAACAGAGTTGTGTATTGTGTTTATCCTATTATTATTGACATACACAGTGATTTCCAAGAATCGTTTTACATTTGAAGATGTCTCATTTTCCATTTTATCCTCCCTTTATGTAGGAATAGGTTTTTACTTTTTCTTTGAAACAAGAGTGAACGGGGGATTAGTTTACATTTTATATTCTTTATTTATCGTTTGGGCAACAGATTCTGGTGCTTATTTTATCGGAAAAGCACTTGGTAAGAGAAAGCTCTGGCCTGAAATTAGCCCTAATAAGACTGTTGAAGGTTTTTTAGGCGGTGTGGTTTGTGCAGTTGTTGTGGCCTTTCTCTTTGTATTATTCACTGATATAAAAGGGTCAATAATCGGAATAACTGTCGTGCTATCTATTTTTGGTCAAATTGGCGATCTTGTTCAATCAGCTTTCAAACGCCATTTTAATGTGAAAGATTCAGGAAACATTTTACCTGGTCATGGTGGTATACTAGACCGCTTTGACAGCCTAATCTTTGTTTGGCCAATCTTAAACCTATTCCACCTTTGGGTATAATGTATAGGATTAAATTTTGTTGGGGCTGACCAGGTCGCTTGCGCTTTTTATATAGTATCAGAATTTATATCATTGGACTTTGAGAATAGGCCAGCTCCAGCGCCCTGGCGGCTAGTGTCCTTCGCTCTCCGCCCTACGATAAGTCAACATCGGTTCGCTCCGCTCACCGTGTTTCCTTTATCTCAGTTGGAGCGCTTCAGGCCATACGCCGCTGACCAGGTCGCTTGCGCTTTTTATATAGGAGTTGAATTTTTTGAAAATAATTAGTTTATTGGGTGCTTCAGGATCAGTTGGAACACAGACGATTGATATCATTCGTGAGCATCCGACAGAATTTACATTAGGAGCATTTTCCGTTGGTAAAAATATCGATTTTGCACGAAAATTGATTGTCGAATTTAAGCCTGAGCTTGTTTCTGTACAAGACTACGGTGATTGTCATACATTAAAAGGAGAATTTCCACAAACTAAATTTAGCTGCGGGAACGAAGGACTGATTGAAGTCGCTGTTCATGAAAAGTCTGACATTCTTGTCAATGCTGTTCTTGGCAGTGTTGGGCTTCATCCAACATTACAAGCAATTGAATGTGGGAAAGTAATCGCGATTGCTAATAAAGAAACACTCGTTACTGCAGGGCATTTGGTAATGGAAGCGGCAAAAAAGAAGAATGTTCGACTTCTCCCAGTAGATAGCGAGCATTCTGCCATTTTCCAAGCCTTGCAAGGAGAAAAGGATAAAAATATTGAAAGATTAATTTTGACAGCTTCAGGCGGCAGCTTTCGTGACCGGACCCGTGGCGAGTTAGAAAATGTTACCATACAAGATGCCTTAAACCACCCGAATTGGTCGATGGGTGCGAAAATAACGATTGATTCTGCCACAATGATGAACAAAGGGTTAGAGGTAATTGAGGCCCACTGGCTGTTTCATATGCCATATGAAAAAATTGATGTACTGCTTCACAAAGAAAGTATCATTCATTCGATGGTAGAATTCCATGACTCAAGTATTATTGCCCAACTTGGAACACCAGATATGAGAGTGCCAATCCAATATGCACTGACATACCCTGATCGTCTGCCGCTGGCCTCCGCTATTCGCTTAAATTTGGCGAGTATTGGAAAGCTGCATTTTCAGGAAATGGATGTTGAAAGGTTCCGCTGTCTACAGTTTGCCTTTATGGCTGGAAAAACAGGCGGTACAATGCCAACGGTTTTGAATGCAGCAAACGAAACGGCAGTAGCTGCGTTTTTGGAAGGTAAAATTCGTTTCTTGCAGATCGAAGATTTGATTGAGAAGGCATTATCCACTCATCAAACCATCGATCATCCAAGTTTAACAATGATAGAAGAGGTAGATAAAGAAACGAGACAGTTTGTTCACTCACTTCTATAAAAAAGGTGGTTTTATTTTTGACTACAGTTATTGCCTTTATTGTGATTTTTGGCGCACTCGTCTTCTTTCATGAATTAGGACATTTCATTTTTGCTAAAAGAGCAGGTATTCTCTGCCGTGAGTTCGCGATAGGTATGGGACCAAAAGTGTTCACACACAAAAAAGGTGAGACCATCTATACCATCCGTTTATTACCAATCGGAGGATTTGTCCGCATGGCGGGAGAAGATCCGGAAATGGTGGAAATCAAGCCTGGTTATCGAATTGGTCTTTTGGTTGATAAAGAGAATCAAGTTAATAAAATTATTTTAAACAATAAAGAAAAGTTTCCTAATTGCCGCATTGTTGAAGTAGAGTATGCAGATATTGAAAAGGATTTAATCATAAAGGGATTTCCAGAAGATGAGAATGAGAAATTACAAACTTTTATTGTAAATCCTCAAGCAGTCATTGTTGAAAATGGAATCGAATCGCAAATTGCTCCAATTGATCGCCAATTTGGCTCAAAAACATTATCGCAAAGATTTTTGGCGATTTTTGCAGGTCCGGCAATGAACTTTGTCCTTGCATTTATCGTATTTATCCTAATCGCTTTGTTACAGGGTGTTCCTTCGAATGAACCCAAATTGGGTGCAATTACGCCTGACGGAGCCGCAAAATCTGCAGGTCTTCAAAAGGGTGATATCGTCCAAAGTATAAATGGTTCGGAAATTTCAAGCTGGTCTGATGTTGTTGAAATCATCCGTAAAAATCCAAATAAAAAACTTGATTTCTCGATTATTCGTGATGGAAAAGATAGTGAAATTCAAGTAACACCGCTAGAAAAAATAGTTGAGGGTAAGAAAATGGGGATTATTGGTGTTTACAGCCCAGTCGAAAAATCACCAGTCCAAGCAGTTAAGTCTGGATTCACAGAAACCTATTTCTGGACAAAGCAAATCTTTGTCATGCTTGGAAAATTGGTCACTGGTCAATTTTCTATTGATGCACTGTCAGGCCCTGTTGGAATATACAATTCTACAGCGGAAGTAGCCAAATCAGGTATATATTATTTAATGAAATGGGCTGGGATATTAAGTATTAACTTAGGGATTATGAATTTATTACCAATCCCTGCTCTAGATGGCGGCAGATTGATGTTCTTTGCGGTCGAAGCAGTAAGAGGAAAGCCGATTGACCGTCAGAAAGAGGGGATGGTTCATTTTATCGGATTTGCCCTCCTCATGCTTTTGATGCTTGTCGTCACATGGAATGATATTCAGAGGTTCTTCCTCTAATAGAAGATTATAATTGGGATCGCAGCTGCGGTCCCAATTTATTTTTTCATAACTTAAATGGATGAAGTTTTCTGTCGAATTTAGCCGAATCAACGGGTATCATATGATATAATTAAATTTTGATATAGATAATATTATTGATTTTCAATAGATGGGAGAGAGACGATGAGCGAACATGCCATAGGCAATAAAGAGCGATTCCAACTCTTGCTCCAGCAGCTCCACTTGATTGAGGATGCTGTAGTGGTACATTTCAACAATGCACAAATTGAAAGGCTTCAAGTTGAAAAAAAAGCAAGGAAGTGGCATTTTCAATTTTTATTTGAAAAAATCCTACCTTTCAATGTTTATCTCAGGTTTATAACGCAGCTGGAAAGAACCTTTTCGAACATTGCAGCTATTTCATACAATATCAATGTGATCAATCAAGTTATCACACCGGAATTATTAAAAGAATATTGGAGCTATTGTATCCAGCAAATTGATGGTATTTCACCGCCACTTTTGAAGCTGCTGAATGAACAACTGCCGGATGTCAGTGGTAACAAGCTAACGATTACTGTCAGAAATGAGGCAGAGGGGCTTGCGTTAAAGCGTAAATATGCCCCAGTAATTGGTGAAATTTATCAATCCTTTGGATTTCCGCTGTTAGCTTTCGAGACGGACTTAAAAAGTGAAGAAAAAAATGATGAATATCAGCAATTTTTGCTGGCTAAACAAAAGGAAGATCAGGAACGTGCCCTTATGGCATTGGTTGAGATGCAAAAGAAAGATGCTGAAAAGGATGCTGGTGGTGAAGTTCCTGAGGGTCCACTTACGATTGGTTTAACGATTAAAGATAACAGCGACTTCCGCAGTTTAATTGACATTGTTGATGAAGAAAGAAGAGTGGCTGTCGAAGGGTACATTTTTAATGCTGAGATCCGGGAATTAAGAAGCGGTCGTTCACTCTTAACCTTTAAGATTACCGATTATACAAGTTCTATCATGGTGAAAATGTTCTCAAGAGATAAAGAGGATGCCGCCCTGTTCCAACATGTAAAGAAGGGAATGTGGGTTAAGGTTCGCGGAAGTATCCAAAACGATACCTTCGTGCGTGACCTTGTCATGATTGGAAACGATATTAATGAAATCAAGCCTGTTGGACGTAAGGATACAGCCCCGGATGATGAAAAACGTGTTGAACTGCACCTTCACACACCGATGAGCCAAATGGATGCTGTAACTCCGGTCAGTGCCCTAATAGCTCAAGCTGCAAAATGGGGTCATAAAGCCATTGCCGTAACAGACCACGCTGTAGCCCAGTCATTCCCTGAAGCATATGGGGCCGGAAAAAAGAATGATATAAAAATTCTTTACGGGGTTGAAGTCAATCTTGTTGATGATGGCGTGCCAATTGCGTATAATGACGCCCATCGCTTACTTGCAGAAGATACCTTTGTTATTTTTGACGTAGAAACAACAGGACTTTCTGCCGTATATGATACGATTATCGAGCTTGCGGCCGTGAAGGTAAAGGACGGGGAAATCATTGATCGCTTTGAGTCTTTTGCAAACCCGCATCATCGTCTTTCAGCAACAACCATTAATTTGACAGGTATAACCGATGATATGGTACAAAATGCCCCAGAGGTAGAAGAGGTAATTAGGGATTTTCATGTATGGGTTGGGGATGCCGTTCTGGTCGCACATAATGCTTCCTTTGATATGGGTTTCCTCAACGTCGGGTATAAAAAGATAGGACTTGAAAAGGCGAAAAATCCAGTCATTGATACACTTGAGTTAGGAAGATTCCTATATCCGGAAATGAAAAATCATCGATTAAATACACTTGCGAAGAAGTTCGATATTGAATTAACCCAGCATCACCGGGCTATTTATGATGCAGAGGCAACGGGTTATTTGCTTCTGAAAATGCTTAAAGATGCCCTTGAAAAGGGAATTGAATACCATGATGAATTTAATGATAATATGGGAAAAGGGAATGCCTTTCAACGTGCCCGTCCTTATCATTGCACACTTTTAGCACAAAACGAACATGGTTTAAAAAACCTATTTAAACTTGTCTCGATAGCACATATTGAGTATTTTTACAGAGTCCCAAGAATCCCTAGATCGGTTCTCCAAAAATACAGGGATGGAATTCTTGTTGGATCAGCCTGTAATAAAGGTGAAGTGTTTGAAGGGATGATGCAAAAGTCACCAGATGAGGTTGAAGCACATGCACGTTTTTATGACTATCTAGAGGTAATGCCAAAAGAAGTAAATGCTCCTTTAATTGAAATGGAATTAGTCCGCGATGAAAAAGCGATGGAAGATATTATTAGTAAAATTGTGACGCTTGGCGATAAATTAGGTTTACCTGTTGTTGCAACGGGGAATGTTCATTATTTAAATGAAAATGATAAAATTTATCGAAAAATCTTAGTCAATTCTCAAGGCGGTGCGAACCCGCTGAATCGCCATGAGCTTCCGGATGTTCACTTTAGAACAACAAATGAGATGCTCGATGCTTTTTCGTTTTTGGGTAAAGAAAAAGCAAAGGAAATCGTGGTGACAAACACAAATAAAATTGCTGATATGATCGAGGACATTAAACCAATTAAAGACGATTTATACACACCAAAAATTGAAGGCGCAGAAGATGAGATGCGCAAAATGAGTTATGAAATGGCCCATAAAATTTATGGTGAGCCGCTGCCTGAAATAGTTGAAGCCCGTCTGGAAAAAGAACTTAAGAGTATTATTGGGCATGGATTTGCCGTTATCTATTTAATTTCACATAAGCTCGTAAAAAAATCACTAGATGATGGATACCTAGTTGGATCACGGGGTTCTGTAGGATCATCATTGGTTGCAACAATGACCGAAATTACTGAGGTGAACCCATTGCCTCCGCACTATATATGCCCAACATGTAAGCATTCGGAGTTCTTCAATGACGGCTCAGTTGGTTCTGGATTTGATTTGCCAGATAAAGATTGTCCGGAGTGCGGTGCTAAATACCGGAAAGACGGCCATGATATTCCGTTTGAAACATTCTTAGGCTTTAAAGGTGATAAAGTTCCCGATATAGATTTGAATTTCTCTGGTGAGTATCAGCCGCGTGCCCATAACTATACAAAGGTTCTTTTTGGAGAAGATAATGTATTTCGTGCTGGGACAATTGGCACGGTTGCCGATAAAACAGCTTTTGGTTATGTAAAGGCCTATCAGCAGGATAACAATCTTCAAATTCGGAATGCGGAAGTGGAACGACTTGCTTCCGGCTGTACTGGTGTGAAAAGAACGACCGGTCAGCACCCAGGAGGAATCATTGTTATCCCTGATTATATGGATGTTTATGATTTTACACCGATTCAATTCCCAGCTGATGATCGTAACTCTGAATGGAAGACCACCCATTTCGACTTTCATTCCATTCATGATAATGTCTTAAAGCTAGATATTCTCGGGCACGATGATCCGACGGTCATTAGAATGCTTCAGGATCTAAGTGGGATGGATCCAAAAACAATTCCAACAGACGACCCTGAAGTCATGAAAATCTTTAGCAGTACAGAATCTCTGGGTGTTACAGAACAACAAATCATGTGTAAAACCGGTACACTCGGTATCCCTGAGTTTGGAACGAGATTTGTCCGGCAAATGCTTGAGGATACAAAACCAACAACCTTCTCGGAACTTGTTCAAATTTCGGGTCTATCACACGGGACCGACGTTTGGCTGGGGAATGCTCAGGAATTAATTCATAATCAAATTTGTAACTTAAGCGAAGTAATCGGCTGTCGTGATGATATTATGGTCTATTTGATTTATCAGGGACTAGATCCTTCATTTGCTTTTAAAATTATGGAATCTGTCCGTAAAGGTAAAGGCTTAAGCGAAGAAATGGAAGCGGAAATGCGGAAAAATGAAGTGCCTGAATGGTACATCGATTCCTGCAAAAAGATAAAATATATGTTCCCTAAGGCCCACGCCGCTGCCTATGTGTTAATGGCAGTAAGAATTGCTTATTTTAAAGTTCATTTACCGCTCCTTTATTATGCTGCATACTTTACAGTCCGTGCGGAGGACTTTGATATTGAAGCAATGTCACGCGGTTCAGAAGCCATTCGGGCAAAAATAGAGGAAATCAACGCAAAGGGTCTTGAGGCATCAAATAAAGAGAAAAACCTGTTAACCGTATTAGAACTAGCTCTTGAAATGACCGAACGAGGATTTACGTTCCAAAATTATGATTTATACAAATCGGATGCATCAGAATTTATCATTGAAGGAAATTCATTGATTCCTCCTTTCAATTCCATCCCTGGCTTAGGAACAAACGCTGCCTATAATATTGTTAAGTCGAGAGAAGATGGAGAATTTTTATCAAAAGAAGACCTGCAGCAGCGTGGGAAGGTATCCAAGACCATTCTTGAATATTTGGACAAACAAGGCTGTCTAAAATCTCTTCCAGAGCAAAACCAGCTATCGCTGTTTTAAGGGTAGCGGTTTGCATAAAAATCATGGTTATGGTATAGTTTTATTGGAAATACTAAGAAATACTCTCGTGTTCAAGAGTGGGGAAACCCACTCTTTCGTTATGTAATCGAGCTGCGGACTGTCCGCAACTTGGTTTTGACTACAAATGTTTTTTAGTGTTACATGATAAAACTTTCCGTAAACTACATAGAATATGGGTGAAATAATATAGAAAAGGAGGTTACGCATGAGCAAAGTAACGGAAGTTGTAGAAGAACTGGCTGCACCAATTTTTCAAGAGCTTGGACTGGATTTAGTGGAAATTGAATATGTGAAAGAAGGGAAAAATTGGTATCTCCGTGTGTATATCGATAAAGATGCTGGTGTTGATATTGAGGATTGTGGTCTAGTTAGTGAGCGGCTAAGTGAAAAACTCGATGAGATTGACCCGATTCCCCATAACTACTTTCTTGAAGTATCATCTCCAGGTGCGGAGCGTCCATTAAAAAAAGAGAAAGATATCGAAAAGGCAATCGGCAAAAATGTCTATATCAAAACTTATGAACCAATTAATGGGGAAAAGAGCTTCGAGGGGACTTTACTCGAATTTGATGGTCAACAATTAAAAATTGAGGTTAAAATTAAAACCCGCAAGAAGATCATTGAAATTCCATATGAAAAAGTAGCGAATGCACGACTAGCAGTTATTTTTTCATAAAGAAAAAGAATAAAAATTGAAAAGGATTAGGGGGATACAACAAAATGAGCAGCGAATTATTAGATGCTCTTACAATACTGGAAAGAGAGAAAGGTATTTCCAGGGATATTTTAATTGATGCAATTGAGGCAGCATTGGTATCAGCATATCGCCGAAATTTCAATCAGGCCCAGAATGTCCGCATCGACTTGAATTTACAAACAGGCTCCATGCGTGTTTTTGCAAGAAAAGAAGTGGTTGATCAGGTATTTGACCCACGTCTTGAAATTTCATTAGAGGATGCTGTAAGCATTAATCCGAATTACCAGGTTGAAGATGTAGTTGAAATGGAAGTAACGCCAAAAGATTTCGGACGGATTGCTGCGCAAACAGCTAAACAAGTGGTAACCCAGCGAGTAAGAGAAGCGGAAAGAGGAATTATTTATTCTGAATTTATCGACCGTGAAGAAGATATTATGACAGGAATTGTCCAAAGGCTGGATTCCAAATTTATTTATGTCAGCCTTGGAAAAATAGAAGCACTATTACCTGTTAATGAACAAATGCCTAATGAACGATATAAGCCGCACGATCGTATAAAGGTATTTATTACAAAGGTTGAAAAAACGACAAAAGGTCCACAAATCTTCGTATCACGGACCCATCCTGGGTTACTAAAACGGTTATTTGAAATTGAAGTTCCTGAAATTTACGATGGAACAGTTGAAATAAAAACTGTTGCCCGTGAAGCGGGAGATCGTTCGAAGATTTCCGTCCATTCAGATAATCATGAAGTGGATCCAGTCGGGTCTTGTGTCGGGCCAAAAGGAACAAGGGTCCAGGCTGTTGTTAATGAATTAAAGGGTGAAAAAATCGATATTGTAAAGTGGTCTGATGATCCAGTTGTCTTTGTTGCTAATTCACTAAGCCCTTCAAAAGTGCTTGATGTTATGGTGAATGAAAATGAAAAAGCAACAACAGTTATCGTCCCAGATTATCAGCTTTCCTTGGCAATCGGTAAACGCGGACAAAATGCCCGCCTGGCTGCGAAATTGACAGGTTGGAAGATTGATATCAAATCTGAAACCGAAGCACGTGAACTTGGAATATATCCACGAGAAGAACCTATCAGGCTGTTTGATGATCAAGTGGATGCCGATTTTGATTTTGAAGATGAGTTAGATGATTAGGTGAGGTGAAGACGAGTGAACACTAGAAAAAAAGTTCCAATGCGCAAATGTGTGGCAACCGGTGAAATGAAACCGAAAAAAGAACTCGTTCGCATCGTTCGCTCCAAAGAGGGGGATGTATCCATCGATTTGTCTGGAAAAAAATCTGGCAGAGGTGCATACCTTTCAAAGGACAAAGAAGCAGTCCTACTAGCCAAGAAAAAAAACACCTTAGCTAACCATTTAGAGGTTTCTATAAATGATTCTATATATGAAGAACTACTTGAGCTAATAGAGAAGGAGAACTGACAATCCAAATGAAACACAATCAATGGATGTCATTGCTTGGCTTGGCCAATCGAGCGCGTAAAATCATATCAGGTGAGGAGCTTGCCGTTAAGGAAATCCGAAACGGAAAAGCAAAGCTCGTTTTATTAGCCGCAGATGCTTCTGCAAATACGACTAAAAAAATTACAGATAAATGTACTTCCTATCAAGTCCCATTAAAAATGGTGGAGAATCGTTACCTTCTTGGTCAAGCAATTGGCAAAGAAGCCCGCGTTGTTGTAGCTGTTATGGATGATGGATTTGCAAAAAAACTGGTAACGTTGCTCGATTAAATCTAGCGGGGGTGAAATAATGAGTAAAATCCGTGTTTATGAATACGCAAAAAAACACAATATTTCAAGTAAAGAAATCATCAATAAACTAAAAGAAATGAATATAGAGGTCACCAATCATATGGCAACAATAGAAGATGAAGATATTAAAAAGCTTGATGCAGCTTATAATAAAAAAGAGAACAGTACGCCACAGGAAAAAAAGAATAATGGACAGCAAAATCGCACAAACCCACGTCCAGCTGGGCAGCAAAACCGTCCAAATCAAAGGCCGGCTCAGTCAGCTCAAAAACCTCAAGTGCAGTCGAAATCACCTAAAGCATTCGAGGAAGCTGCAGATAAATCGGCTGCTCCTAGCAAGGTGAAAGTAGTCTCACCGCCCAAAAAGGTTGAAGGCAAAAAGCAAAACCAAGAATCTCAATCAAAAGAAAATAAAGTGTTTAATAATGCTGATAAATCTAAGGCTAGACCTTATAATAACCAAAATCGTAACCATAACAATAATAATAAAAAGAAGAAGGCTCATACACATGTTCAACAATCACAGCCTGTAAAGAAGAAAGAAAAAGAGCTTCCAGCTAAAATTACCTTTAGTGAATCTTTAACGGTTGGGGAGCTGGCAAAAAAGATTTATCGCGAACCTTCAGAAATCATTAAAAAGCTCTTTTTGCTTGGAGTAATGGCGACAATTAATCAAGTATTAGATAAAGATGCGATTGAATTGATTGCTGGTGAGTATGGGGTCGAAGTTGAAGAAGAAATCAAAATAGATACAACAGACCTTGAAGTGTATTTTACAGAAGACCAAGCGACAGACTTAGTAGAAAGACCTTCTGTTGTTACCATTATGGGGCATGTTGACCACGGTAAAACAACATTGCTTGATTCGATTCGAAACACTAAGGTAACCGAAGGAGAAGCTGGGGGCATTACGCAGCATATCGGAGCCTACCAAGTAGTTGAAAATGGGAAGAAAATTACCTTCCTAGATACACCAGGACATGCTGCATTCACAACAATGCGTGCCCGCGGTGCGAAAATTACTGACATCACCATTCTTGTTGTAGCTGCCGATGATGGTGTCATGCCGCAAACGGTTGAAGCCATTAACCATGCAAAAGCTGCTGAAGTTCCAATTATTGTTGCTGTTAATAAAATGGATAAAGAGGCAGCAAATGCCGATCGTGTTATGCAGGAATTGACAGAGCACGGTTTAGTAGCTGAAGCTTGGGGCGGGGAAACCATTTTTGTACCGCTTTCTGCAAAAACAGGTGAAGGAATCGACAACCTGCTAGAAATGATTCTTCTCGTTGGTGAAGTTGAAGAATATAAAGCAAATCCAAAACGCAAGGCTGTTGGAACTGTTATTGAAGCACAATTAGACAAGGGTCGTGGATCGGTTGCAACCTTGCTTGTGCAAAACGGTACACTTAAAATTGGTGATCCAATTGTTGTTGGGAATACACACGGCCGTGTCCGAGCGATGGTGAATGACAAAGGCCGCCGTGTAAAAGAGGCAGAACCATCCACTCCTGTTGAGATAACTGGATTAAGTGACGTGCCGCAAGCCGGAGACCGGTTCGTTGTGTTTGAAGATGAGAAAACGGCTCGACAAGTTGGAGAAGCACGTGCTCAACAAGCATTAGCTGTCCATCGTGGTGAAAAAACCATTGTTAGTCTTGAAAACCTATTTGATCAATTGAAGCAAGGGGAAATGAAGGATCTGAACATCATTCTTAAGGCGGATGTCCAAGGCTCAGCTGAAGCCGTTGCCGCTTCCTTGCAAAAAATCGATGTCCAAGGCGTTAACATCAAAATCATTCATAGTGGTGCAGGTGCGATTAATGAATCGGATATCAGTCTTGCCGCTGCTTCCAACGCCATTGTGATCGGCTTTAACGTTCGTCCGGATGTAAATGCGAAACGTGCGGCAGAAGCTGAAAAAGTAGACGTCCGCCTTCACAGAATTATTTATAAAGTAATTGAAGAGATTGAAGCAGCCATGAAAGGGATGCTTGACCCAGAATTCCAAGAAAAAATTATTGGTCAAGCAGAGATTCGTCAAACCTTCAAGGTTTCAAAGGTTGGAACGATTGCAGGCTCATATGTAACGGATGGAAAAATTACCCGTGATAGCGGTATTCGTCTCATTCGTAATGGGGTTGTCATCTTTGAAGGTCAAATTGATGCGTTAAAACGTTTTAAGGACGATGCAAAAGAAGTGGCACAAGGCTACGAATGTGGGATAACCATTAAAAACTTTAATGATGTTAAAGAAGGAGATATCATTGAAGCATACGTAATGGAAGAAATTGAACGTAAATGATTGTCGGTATAGCCGAATGTGAATGTATCATCTATGATGCGCATTCGTTAAAAGAAAAACGTGCAGTTTTGCAGCGTATCCTTACACGATTAAAGCAGAAATTTAATGTATCCGTGGCAGAGGTGGACTTTCAGGATGTATGGCAAAGAACGAAAATTGCCATTGCTGTCGTTACCTCTTCACGGGTATCTACGGAACAGGAATTGCAAAATGCACTAAAACTAATCGACTCATTTCCAGAAATAGAAAGAACGATCACCGAGATTGATTGGCTTTAAGTTAAGAGGTGAATGTGATGAGCCACAGAGCAAATCGTGTTGGAGAACAAATGAAAAAAGAACTTAGTGACATCATCGGTCGAAAAATTAAAGATCCTCGGATCGGCTTTGTGACAGTTACCGACGTCCAAGTAACAGGAGATTTGCAGCAAGCAAAAGTATTTATATCTGTATTAGGTGATGACGAACAAAAGGAGAATACCTTAAAAGGCCTGGCTAAAGCTAAAGGTTTCATTCGTACTGAAATAGGCCATCGTATTCGCCTTCGTAAAACACCAGAAATTATCTTTGAATGGGATGAATCCATCGATTATGGAAATCGTATTGAAACACTTCTCCATCAATTGCATACGGATGACAAACCATTGGAAAAGAACGAAGAAGAATAAAAGGATAGACAAATGTCTATCCTTTTTTTTCGATAAACTATTAGTTAGGAGATTTCATCTTGGAAGGGATATTACCATTATTTAAGCCTGCAGGGTTAACCTCACATGATTGTGTTTTTAAATTAAGAAAGATCTTAAAAACGAAGAAGGTAGGTCATACTGGCACACTTGATCCTGATGTGACCGGCGTTCTTCCTATTTGTATCGGGAAAGCAACAAAAGTTGCGGAATACATAACGGATGCCGGCAAGGCCTATGTAGGAGAAGTGACGATTGGCTTTTCAACAACTACAGAGGATGCTTCAGGTGAGGTAGTAGAAAGCAAAAAGGTGGATCGAATCATTTCTCGAGAAGAAATGATGAAGGTTCTCCAATCACTCACAGGGGAAATTGAACAAACGCCGCCGATGTATTCAGCAGTAAAGGTCGGAGGGGTAAGACTTTATGAATATGCTCGAAAGGGAATCGAAGTGGAACGCCCTTCGAGAAAGGTCACCATTTATGATATCGAGATGCTTGATGAGCAAGAGCAATTTCAAGGTGAGACGATATCATTTCGCTTTAAAGTTAGCTGCAGTAAAGGAACGTATATCCGTACCTTAGCGGTCATGATTGGTGAACTTCTCGGCTTTCCTGCCCATATGTCCAACTTACAACGAGTTCAATCCGCTGCATTTTCTTTAGAGGATTGTTTAATGTTTGAAGAAATTGAAAAACATATGGAAGCTGGAACCATTTCAAGCGTATTGAGACCATTAGAAACAGCACTTTCTCATTTGCCGAAATTACTGATTAATGATAAAGTAGCAGAGAAAGTGAAAAATGGTGCACTATTACAAATACCAGAACATTTTAAAACTAGTAACGGACCAATTATCGCTGAAACTGAAGATGGATTGGCTCTGGCTATTTATTCCAACCATCCTAACAAGCCAGGTCTCCTTAAACCAGTTAAAGTATTAAGAAACGATATGGAATAAAAGGGTCGGTATAGAAAAGGTGAGTTTCAATTGGAAATTATAAAGCTAAGTTTTCCAAATAAGGTGGTAAACAATGAGTTTCCCCCTCTAGCAATGGCACTTGGATATTTTGACGGTGTTCACCGCGGCCATCAACAGGTAATTCTTGAGGCAAAAAAGCAAGCAGAAGCGAAAGGTCTTTCTAGTGCGGTCATGACATTTGACCCCCATCCTTCTGTTGTCCTAGGAAAAAATGAAAAGCATGTTCAATATATAACCCCATTTGAGGAAAAGGTTAAAATTATTGAAGAGTTAAATATTGATTATTTATTTATTGTCCAGTTCACCACAAATTTTGCCAATCTCTTGCCTCAGGAATTTATTGATCAGTATGTGATTGGACTGAATGTACAACATGTTGTCGCAGGTTTTGACTTTACGTATGGCCGCATGGGAAAAGGCACAATGGAAACCTTGCCTTTCCATTCACGAGACCAATTTTCTTATTCTGTTGTTCCAAAGTTTGTTCAAGAGAACGAAAAGGTAAGCTCTACTAGAATTCGCAATCTCCTAAGGGAAGGAAAAACAATTGAACTTCCGACACTTCTTGGCAGATTCTATACAACAACCGGAGAGGTCATACATGGGGATAAACGCGGCAGGACGATTGGTTTTCCAACTGCGAATATTGACTTAACAGGTGATTATATCATTCCACCTGTTGGAGTGTATGCAGTAAGGATGAAGGTTCATTCTGCTTGGCATAATGGAGTTTGTAATGTTGGGTTTAAACCTACGTTTAATAAGGAATCGCTTAAGCTGTCAGTTGAGGTTCATTTGTTTGACTTTAATCAAGAAATATATGGTGAAGAAGTAGAAATCGAATGGCATCTTTACCTTCGGAAAGAACAAAAATTTTCTGGGATTGAACAACTCGTGACTCAAATAGAAAAAGATAAACAACAAACAATAGAATACTTTGAGAAAAATCGACACACTTCCTGACATTGCTGTGTAAAAGAAGCTTTTCTTACAAGATATTTAGGTTTTAACTTGCTTTTTGAAGTAAAACCATGTATTCTTAAGTACGTATTAAAAACAACCTTTGCTTGGCAAGTCGAGTCACCGACGCTTGCTCGGTAACTGGGGATAGAAAATTTAGGAGGTGAACCTGGATGGCAATCACTCAAGAACGTAAAAATGAACTTATCAATGAGTATAAAACTCATGAGAGCGACACTGGATCTGCAGAAGTTCAAATCGCTGTCCTTACTGAATCAATCAACAATTTGAACGAGCACTTACGTACTCACAAGAAAGATCACCACTCACGTCGCGGTCTTTTGAAAATGGTTGGTAAACGTCGTAACCTTTTAACATTCTTACGTAACAAAGATGTTCAACGTTACCGTGTGTTAATCAATAAGCTAGGCCTACGTCGTTAGTTTACAGAAGCGGGATTTTTCCCGCTTTTTTGTTAGGGAAAAAATTTTTATACATAATTTTAAGTCAGGACTTTTATGTGCATACTATAAATAATTTGGATTGATACAACAAGCTTTAACGGCTTTTTTTATATTAGGTAGATTTAGAAAGATGATTACAGCGAATGAGTATTCTTTCGCATCATCCTCCTAAGTGAGTTAGATAGAGAGGGGTAAAAATATGGAACAAACAAAACATGAGTATTCAATGAATTGGGCAGGTCGTAAGTTAACCGTTGAAATTGGCCAATTGGCTAAACAAGCTAACGGTGCGGTTATGGTTCGATATGGCGAAACCGCCGTATTAAGTACTGCAACTGCTTCAAAAGAACCAAAGAATCTAGATTTTTTCCCATTAACAGTAAACTATGAGGAACGCTTGTATGCTGTTGGTAAAATCCCTGGCGGGTTTATTAAACGCGAAGGCCGCCCAAGTGAAAAGGCGATTTTAGCCAGTCGTCTGATTGACCGTCCGATTCGTCCGCTTTTTGCTGATGGGTTCCGTAATGATGTCCAAGTAATCAGTATTGTCATGAGTGTGGACCAAGATTGTTCAACAGAAATGGCTGCGATGTTTGGATCTTCCTTGGCACTTAGTACCTCAGATATTCCATTTGAAGGTCCAATTGCCGGTGTCGTTGTTGGCAGGGTAAATAATGAATTTGTCATTAATCCTACCGTTGAGCAGGCAGAAAAGAGTGATATCCACTTAACAGTTGCCGGTACAAAAGATGCGATTAACATGGTTGAGGCGGGAGCTCTTGAGGTACCTGAGGAAATCATGCTCGAAGCTATTATGTTTGGTCATAATGAAATCAAAAATTTAATTGAATTCCAAGAGAAAATTGTCGCTGAAATTGGTAAAGAAAAAAGAGAAATCAATCTATATGAAATAAATAAAGAACTAGAAGTTGAAGTAAGAGAATTATGTGAAGCTGATATGCTTAAGGCTATCCAGGTACAAGAAAAGCATGCACGTGAAGATGCCATTAAAGAAGTCAAAAACCAAGTTATTGCAAAATATGTGGAGCAAGAAGCAACAGACGAAGATATGAAACAAGTGAAGCAAATTTTGGACAAGATTGTTAAGGGTGAAGTTCGCCGTTTAATTACAGTGGAAAAAGTTCGTCCTGATGGTCGGAAAATAGATGAAATTCGTCCATTATCTTCGCAAGTAAGTATTTTGCCACGTACCCATGGTTCAGGCCTTTTTACGCGCGGTCAAACGCAAGCCCTAAGTATTTGTACGCTTGGAGCAATGGGGGATGTTCAGATTCTTGATGGTTTAGGAATTGAGGAAGAAAAACGGTTTATGCACCATTATAACTTCCCTTCCTTTAGTGTCGGAGAAACTGGACCAATTCGTGGACCGGGCCGCCGAGAAATTGGACATGGAGCCCTTGGTGAACGAGCACTTGAACCGATTATTCCTTCTGAAAAGGATTTTCCATACACCATCCGCCTAGTTTCTGAGGTTCTTGAATCAAATGGATCAACATCACAGGCTAGTATTTGCGCCAGTACTTTAGCAATGATGGATGCAGGTGTGCCAATTAAAGCACCGGTTGCAGGTATTGCCATGGGACTTGTTAAATCAGGTGAGCATTACACTGTTTTATCTGATATTCAAGGAATGGAAGATCATCTTGGAGACATGGATTTTAAAGTTGCTGGAACTGCTAAAGGGGTTACCGCACTGCAAATGGATATTAAAATAGAAGGTCTTTCCCGCGAGATTTTAGAAGAGGCTTTGCAGCAAGCGAAAGTGGGAAGAATGCATATTTTAGATTCAATGCTAGCCACTATTACAGAACCAAGAGCGGAGCTTTCCCAGTTTGCACCGAAAATCTTAACGATGACAATCAACCCAGATAAGATTCGTGATGTTATTGGACCAAGTGGTAAACAAATCAATAAGATTATTGAGGAAACTGGTGTTAAGATTGATATTGAGCAAGATGGTACTGTTTTTATTGCATCAACTAATCAAGAAATGAACCAAAAAGCGAAGAAAATCATTGAAGATATTGTACGTGAAGTTGAAGTAGGACAAATGTACCTAGGTAAGGTCAAACGGATTGAAAAGTTTGGTGCCTTTGTGGAAATCTTCGCCGGAAAAGACGGTCTCGTCCATATTTCTGAGCTTGCAGAAGAGCGGGTAGGAAAAGTGGAAGATGTATTGAAAATTGGGGACGAACTTTTAGTAAAGGTAACTGAAATTGATAAGCAGGGCCGTGTTAATTTATCCCGCAAAGCTGTATTAAAAGAACAAAGGGAAAAAGCTGAAGAAAAGCAATAATTAGACATGCAAATAAGTTGAAAAAGTCAGGGGGCACACCCTGACTTTTTCCGTATAAGACAATAAAGTTTTCTAAGTTCTACCTTGTCCCTTCCATACATAATCTGTATGGAAGGGGGAAAGGTAGATGAAAAAGGCTGTTATTTTAGTTATTATTTGTTTGGCTGCATGGATTTCGGTTAACAATCCGATTGTGAATAAATATGTAGCCGCTTTAAAAGAGTCGGCTCTTCCGGCAGCGAAACAGTCAGATCCTCTTTATCAAAGTATTATAAAAAATTCTTCTACATATGAAATTCCACCCTCTGATGCGAAGGTAGATTCAGTATGGAAGGCCATTCCAGGATATAACGGTCTTAAAATTGATATTGCTGCTTCGTATAAAAATATGAGGAAAAAAGGCGTTTATGATGAAAAGAAACTTGTATTTGTCCAGACAAAACCAAAGGTTCATCTGCAAGATTTGCCACCCACACCGATTTATAAAGGTCATCCGGATAAACCGATGGTGACCTTCATCATTAATGTTGCATGGGGAAATGAATATTTATCCGAAATGCTTGCAACCCTAAAAAACCATAATGTATCAGCGAGTTTTTTTCTTGAAGGGAATTGGGTAAAAAAGAATCCCGAACTTGCAAAAATGATCGTGAGCGCAGGGCATGAGGTGGGTAATCATTCGTATTCCCATCCGGATATGAAACAGCTGACGGCAGCACAAGCAAGGGAACAAATAATAAAAACCAACGAAATTATTGAAGCAGCGACAGGGGAGAAATGTGTATGGTTTGCACCACCCAGTGGCAGCTATCGCGATGAGACGATTAAAGTTGCCGCTGAACAAAATATGAAGACGGTGATGTGGACAGTAGACACTGTCGACTGGCGAAAACCTTCTCCTGAAGTCCTAATAAATCGGGTCATGTCTAAAATTGATAAAGGTTCGATGGTTCTTATGCATCCAACCGAAGCAACAGCAAAATCACTTGATCGGTTAATTACCTTAATTGAGCAAAAGGATTTACAAATCGGTACGGTTACTGAATTAATGAACGAGGAAAGAATTATAAAATAATTTAGGCAAAATATCTCAGAAAATTGGAGAAAATACTTATTAGAAAGTATAATAAATAATTGGAGTAGTAGCATCCGCTGTTAACAGACAGGAGGAAGTCGATGATTAATAAGTACACTTGCCAAAACGGAGTAAGAATTGTATTAGAAAATATTCCAACCGTTCGATCTGTTGCCATTGGCGTTTGGATTGGAACAGGGTCTAGAAATGAAAATCCGCAGACAAATGGGATTTCCCATTTCCTTGAGCATATGTTTTTTAAAGGAACTGCCACTCGGTCTGCTAAGGAAATTGCAGAATCATTTGATAGTATTGGCGGACAGGTAAATGCTTTTACCTCTAAAGAATATACATGCTATTATGCAAAAGTCCTTGATACCCATTCTAAATTTGCCTTAGAAGTTTTGGCAGACATGTTCTTTAATTCTACATTTGTGGAAGAAGAACTTAACAAAGAAAGAAATGTTGTATTAGAAGAAATAAAAATGTATGAAGATACGCCGGATGATATTGTCCATGATTTATTAAGCAGGGCTGTTTTCGAAGACCATCCACTAGGATACCCAATTCTAGGGACGGAAGAAACATTAAATACGTTTACTGGCGAAACACTCAAGGAATACATTCATGAACGATATACACCTGAAAATGTTGTCATTTCAATAGCCGGAAATATTTCAGAAAGTTTTATCCAGGATGTTGAAAATTATTTTGGTTCCTATCAGGGTGGAACAAATGAAGTACCTGAAAACCTGCCTGTTTTTCATTCCAACCGGATATCAAGGAAAAAGGAAACAGAACAGGCACATTTATGTATTGGTTTTGAAGGACTGAAAGTTGGTCATGAGGATATTTATAGTTTGATTACCCTAAATAATATTTTGGGCGGCAGCATGAGTTCAAGATTATTCCAAGAAGTACGTGAACAAAGGGGCTTAGCTTACTCGGTATTTTCCTATCACTCAGCTTATCAAGATAGTGGGATTGTAACCGTGTACGGAGGTACAGGTGCGAAGCAATTGGATGTTCTATTTGAAACCATTCAAGAAACACTTGAAAAGTTAAAGCAAAATGGAATTACCGAAAAAGAATTAACAAATAGTAAGGAACAGCTGAAAGGCGGCTTAATGTTAAGTTTAGAAAGTACTAATAGCCGAATGAGTCGTAACGGTAAGAATGAACTTCTCTTAAAACGGCATCGCTCCCTGGACGAAATTATTGAACAGATTGATGCTGTTACTAAAAAAGGCGTTGACGAAATGGCTAATGCCGTTTTTACTGATAAATACTCCGTCACCCTTATTAGTCCTAACGGAGAATTCCCGAATAAATTATCCTAATAGTAAAAACAGTTCACTTTTCGAACTGTTTTTTTCTTTAGGAAATAAGAAATAAATTAAGACTTTGTGAATTGTCCAGCTCCAGGCGCCATCGGCTAGTGTAATTCGCTCTTCTCCCTACGATAAGTCAACATCGGACGCTAGCGCTCTCCGTGTTTCCTTTATCTCAGTCGAAGCGCTCCAGTCCATACGCCGATAAGCGGGCGCCTTCCACTTTTCTTAGTCTAAATATGGACGTCCTCTTATAAACTTATAGAGAAGGGTATTAAAGGGGGTTCAATTGCAGTGAGATTAAGTGAATTAAGCGGGAAAGAAATTGTTGACGTCAAAAAGGCAGAGCGCCTCGGAGTACTGGGACAAACCGATTTAGAAATAAATGAAGGCACAGGACAAATACAGGCGCTCCTAATTCCTTCATTAAAATGGTTCGGTTTTCGAAAACAAGGAGAGGAAATTAGGGTACCATGGCAGCATATAAAAAAAATAGGAACTGACATGATCATCATTGATATTCCAGATGAGGACTAGAGATGATGAATGAAAAAAGCCCAGGCAAAATATCATTTTGGACTTACACCCGTCAAGTAGACAGCTCTAAAAAAGACTATGCAGCCATCGTGATCCGGTATTCAACTGGAGCACGATGGTTTAGTCGTTTTT
>NZ_JBIWDU010000019.1:0-131312 GCF_044762155.1 Neobacillus sp. NPDC097160
ATGATACCTCCGTTTGGAGGAGCTCCACGAGGAGGGCATGCTTGGGTGCCTATTGATGATGAAAACTGTTGGGTATGGAGCTGGAGTTGGACACCTGATCGTGATCTGACAGACGAGGAAATTAAGCAGATGAAGTCTGGAGCTGGAATTCACCCATTATTGATCCCTGGTACATTCCGTACACAAGCGAATAAAGAAAATGATTATCTTATTGATCGAGAAATGCAAAAAAGGGGCGAATCGTTTGCGGGAATATTTGGGGTAGGAATGGAAGATCATGCCGTTCAAGTCAGTGCGGGATCTATCGTTGATCGATCTCAAGAAAAGTTAGGAACTAGTGATACAGCTATTATTAAAGCAAGACAATGTTTGTTAAAAGCAGTAAGGGCTTTCGAAAAGGGAGAAAAGTTACCGGCTCTGGATCCTAGTAGCCATAGAATTCGTTCTGCTTCTGTTTTACTTCCAAAGGGTATGCCATTTCAAGAAGGTGCTAAGGAAGCTTTTGAACTAAGAGAAAAGGACTTTGAATCAGTTTAATAGGAAAGGTAACAATCAATATTTACAATTCTAATTGATTTGGAAAAGTAGTGAAATCGTTTTGAGAAACTTGTATAATTCAATCCTAATTGGACTATCAAACGAGAAAAATTAAGCGCAATCCTTAATGATCATTAAATTTAATGTAGTGGAAAAATTCCATTTAAATCTAGTTTTTGTTAATTATTATCTTATATATAAAATATTAGGAGGAATAAGAAAAGATGAATCCAAAGTTGAAAACAGCTTTTATCGCTTTATCGATTGCATGGTTGGCATATTTACTTTCATATGTAAGTAGAGTATCGTGGTCACCGATTATTCCTCTAGCTTCAAGTGACTTGGGGATAAACGCTGCTCAAGCCGGAAGCTATATGACAGCTTTTTATATTGGATATGTTGTTACACAAATTCCTGGTGGTTTTTTAATTGACCGATTTGGTTATCGGAAAGTTTTATTAGGATGCTTTTCTATCCTTGGCGTGTCTACACTTCTAACAGGTGCTGCACCTAGTTACGAAATGGGAATGGTAACAAGGATAATTGCAGGGATTGGTTCAGGGGCTATTTTTTCTGCAGGTATTGTTGTAATAAATGATTGGTTTCCTGAAAAGAGACGTGGACTTGCTAACGGGATATTTATGACATCTACTTCTTTTGCTGTTTCATTGGTAAACTTGTATGTCCCTACCATTTCTAGTGGATTTGGGTGGAGATCTGCATTTTATGTTTCAGGTATTCTTCCTTTGATAGGATTAGTGATTGCATTCTTTTATTTAAAGGAATCCACTCCCATTTCTAAAAAGGTAAAAGAAGGTAATAGAGATAAGGCATCCGGTCGTGAAATTTTGTCACTATTGAAAAATAAGAATCTAATTTTAACAGGCCTAGCTGGTTTTGGTGGGCAATGGGCCACTACAGCAACTTTCACATGGGCAAATTCGTATTTAAATAAATCACTGCATCTTTCTCTTGTACAAGCTGGTCTATTTATGTCTATCTTTGGATTTGCAGCATTACTATCTAAACCAGTTACAGGAATTTTGTCGGACTATCTTGATCGTAAAATTCTCACATGTTGGATTCTAATATTATTAGGCCCAGTGTTACTATGGTTTGGACTTAATCAAAATGTATCGTTGTTATATTTGATCATTCCAATGATGGGGATTTTAGGCTATGCATTTTATCCAGTTTTGAATACCGTAATTGGACAATCGGTAGAAAAAAGACTATTGGGAACAGCATCAGGCTTAGTAAATGCAATTTGGCAATTAGGTGCTATGCTATCACCATTAGCTGTTGGTGCTGTAATAGATGCGACGGGTAATTACTTTTATTGTTTTGCTACAATGGCTATTGGTCCATTTTTAGGAGGCTTGGTATTCCTATTTGTTAAATTGGAGAAAAAGGCTGCTAAGATTCAACAAAATACTGTAGATGAAGTTCAAATGGTCAATGTAAAATAAAACAATCGCTGGGCGATTAAAGAAGGTGATCGTGTTGTCATGGAGGAGTATATCCCTTGTGCCAATGTGAGCTTTGTCGGACCGGTTTAAATCACTTATGTTCCAACCGAATCCAAGAGTTAATCGAAAAAGATTTGATGCTCCTCCAATTACTATGGAACCATCGCCTTATGTTGGTTTCAGTTAATATATGTACCTACATCCTAATGCCGTAATCTACAAAATTCCTTCTCATGTTCCGACGATTGAGGCAGCATTAACATTACCTTTTTCAAACGGCTTTCATAGGGGGAGTAGGTTATGTGTGTAGAAGTTACTCGGACAACAATGGCTTGTATGTGCTTTTGCGTAAAAGCATCTGGAGCTGAAACGGTCATTATTATTGGAAGAAATAGTAGTGCTGAACGCTTGAAGTTGGCTTTAGAACTAGATGCGGATTATAATTAGTAACAGTCTTTCCTTGGCTATAGTTTATATAGGAGTATCGCCAACATTTCAATTTGTTGGTACTACCCCATGCCCATCAAGCTAAGTTAAAACAATATCCCCAATAATGAAAAAACGCTATGCTTATCGTAAGAAGTTTACGAGAAAGGATGGTGTTTTTTATGAATCCTATAATCTCCAGTGAACTGACACTTTTCGCACAAGAATTACAACGATTTCTATCTCCAATAGTCCTACAAGAAACCGCCAAACAAGTTGGTTTTGTGCAGCGATCTAGTAAGTATCAAGCAAATGAACTCATCGCCCTTTGCGTTTGGCTCAGCCAAGAAGTCGCTAGTACATCGCTTACGCAACTATGTAGTCGGTTAGAGGCTTCGACGGGTGTACTAATGAGCCAAGAGGGACTCAATCAACGTTTTAATCCAACAGCTGTATTCCTCCGAGAAGTCTTTACTTCACTCCTAACACAAAAACTCTGTGCGACACAATCACTATCTTCACACATGATTTCATCTTTCGAACGTATTCGGATTTTAGATGCGACTGTGTTTCAGCTACCTGATTCCTTCGCCACCGATTATCAAGGCTCTGGTGGGAGTAGTAATACGGCAGGCGTGAAAATCCAATTGGAATACGATTTACTGAGTGGCCAATTTTTAAACGTGCAGCTAGGACCGGGAAAGAATAATGATAAAACATACGGTACTATCTGCCTTGAAACCGTAGAGGAGGGCGATTTATGTTTACGTGATCTTGGTTACTTCGATTTAGGAGACTTACAAGTCATTCATGATAAAGAGGCTTACTATATCTCGCGGTTGAAGCTGAATACACGCATTTATATCAAGAACCCTGAGCCAGAATACTTCAAAAATGGCACGTTAAAAAAGCAAACAGAATACATCCAGCTTGATATGACACAAATTATGTCTGGTCTAACCCCTGGTGAAACGATGGAAATCCCCGAGGCATACATTGGCCAAAATAAGGGAATTGAATCAGAAATGCTTTTTTCTATCTCTACATGTTCTGGTAATGATTTTTCAAAAAGAAACATTAGGGTCACCTCGTAATCTATATAAAATCGCCAACAATACTCAATCTTTTGCCGTCATTCCAAAAGGTGCCTGACACCCATTACGTTAATGTGTTAACGTATGGGGGGCAGGCGCCAATATTCATTGAATTCTTTGCTCTAAATGCTTCATCGCTTCTTCTTTTTTACTATTTGGTTCTAAGTCACCAAGGTAACTTTAGAGGTAAAAGGCGAACAGGACCAGCCGCTGTTCGCCATGTGTCAGGCACTAAATATTTATTTCTAATTTACATAGCGCTCCTCTTTATTTGTTTTGTTAATTTTTCCAAATATTCCCCTGCAACCAACATTTTCGCACCGTACCAAAACATTTCGCCATCCACTAGAATGATTTTTGTATTGGGAAGAAATGATTGAAATTCTGCTATATGTTTTTCTTGATATGGAAATGGTTCGGAAGCGAGCAAAAGCACATCAAGATTTGCATCTGCAAGCTCCTCTTTTGTAACCGAGGGATACCTTGCATCCCCCTTTTCGAATGGGTTTTGGAAACCAATTGTATGTAAGACATCATTAATGTATGTCGTTCCACCAACCACCATATATGGTTTTCTCCAAATAACATAGGCGGCATTTAGATGCTGCTTACATGAACGGTCAGGGAAGGACGTTTTGCAGGATGTGATGAGGCGGTTAGCTGCCTCTTCTCTATTTGTCAGTAATCCCAGCGTTTCGATCAACCGGTAGGAATCGTCTATCTTTTGTACCTCCAAAACGAAAACTGGAGCAATTTTTTCAAGTGCAAGCACAATTTCCTCTGTGTTTTCTTCTTTTTCAGCTAGGATGAGATCAGGTTGTAAATCACGTATTTTGTCCACAATTACTTCTTTTGTACCACCTACAATTGGGACTTTTTCTACCATTTCTTTTGGAAAAATGCAATATTTTGTGCGGCCAACTATTTCATCCTTGAGGCCTAGGGCAAAGAGTGTCTCCGTAATGGCAGGACAAATGGAAATAATGCGCTTGGGTGCAGTGGAAATACTCACCTGCCTCCCAATATGATCAGTTAAAAAATGTGTCATCGAATTTACCCCCTAAATAAGTCGTTAACCCATGGAGACGGTTCTTGTGGTCGAACCACTCTCATTAAAAGCCATGAGAACCGTCCCCGTGGATTTCAGCCTCGATCCTGCTCATGAATTCTTCTGCTGCGCTGTATCCCTGCTGCTTCAAATACCAGTTATTTGCTGCTGCTTCAATTAACCCTGCCACGTCCCGTCCAGGCTGTAGTTGGATTTCCATTGATGGAATCTTAACACCCATATAGTCTGTATAGTGAAGTTTCTGGTCCAATTCATTATACAAGGCATCTTTTTCCCATTTCGTCAAATTAATATCTAGAGCAATTCGTGATTCATCTTGGAAAGCCTTACGACCATATAAGCGAACCACATTCAATAAACCAATACTCCGAAGAGCCAAAAACTCCTTGGTTTTCTCATCATGCGTACCAAGAATGGTTTGCGGACTAAGCTTCTTTAGGACAACGATATCATCTGCAACTAGCCTGTGTCCCCGGCGAATTAACGTATGAGCCGTCTCGCTTTTTCCTACCCCTGAATTACCGCGAAGTAAGATCCCAATGCCAGACACATTCATACAAACTCCATGCACAGCAATTTCTGGTGCTAATTCCTTTATCAAATACGCATCCAATTTAGTGATAAACTCTGAAGTTGTCTCAGGTATGTTAGTTACTAACAAGGGGATACCCTGTTCAATGCAATGGTGGGTTAGATAGGTAAGCCCTTCTTCCCCAGCCGTTACGATAAAACACGGTGGATGATAATGGACAATATTACCGATTCGTATTTTACGTTCTTCATGACTTAACTTATGTAAATAGGTAATTTCCTTTTTTCCTAAAATTTGAACTCGTTCTGTCGGAAAAAAATCAAAATGGCCCACAAATTCCAGGCCCGGACGATGCACCCGTGATTGCGTAATCATTTTCTGCAGTTGACTTTCACCGGCCACTACTTTCAAGGAAAACTTCCGAACTAAGTTTTCAACTGTTATTTTTTTCACCCTATACTCACCGCCATATTCGCCTTCTTTATTTGAATTATACTTAAGAAAAATGAAATCGTCACCCAATTCCGAACTTTTTCCTGTAAGGCTAGATCGTATCAATGTGAGTATATGGACAATGTACCAAAATGTAAAAGGCGATGCCTAATGTTGTGATCAGGAATCGCCTCTCAAAACCTTATTAACTTACAAATATATTTTTTTAATCTTGGTTGTTTTCGTAAAGAATGTTGTTATTACCCATGTTCAAACTCTAAAAAGTGACTAGTGAGGTGTAAAACTACACCTCATTAGCAAGTTAATCTAATTTATCGGCTATTTTTGTAAGTTTATCGGCGAATTTAACCACTTTATCGGCGAATTTTTAATTTTATCGGCGAATTGAAAAAAGCACCATACTTTTATAAAAAAGCCTTAATCTTTAGTTTCCTTATTACTGAAATAAAGGATAGACGGTCCGAGTTAGAGAACATTTTCAGCAAATATTTGAATGATCAGCGCTGCTGTCACAATTCTTAATATTGGTTTTACATATTGCGGTTTTAGTTTTTGCGCAATCCTCACACCTATTTGCGCACCGGATAGGGATCCTAGCAGCAACGCCAGTGTAACAGGCCAAATGATTTTACCTGTAGCGATGTAGGTAATGGCTGCCCCAAAACAACTTGAAAAAGTAGCAAGGCGAACCAAACCTACCGCACGAATGTAACCGATATTTAAATAGCCAAACAAATAAAGCATCAATGTCCCTTGACCTGGACCAAATAGACCATCATAGATTCCAATACTGTAGAGTCCTGGCACACTGATTTTATTTAACTTCAAAGGTTCTTTTCCGTTGAAGTTCCCTTTTCCTATAAACGAGACAATAAACGCAAAGATAAGGAGCACAATCGCAACAATATACATGTTTTCTCCTGAAACCCGTGACGCAATATAGCCCCCGCTGATTCCACCGCAAATACTGACAGGGATCATCCAAAATGATTCCTTTAGGGAGATTTCCTTCTTTTTAAGAAGGTAAAAAAAGCTTGAGAACGAACTAACGGTGTTTGATACTTTATTTGCCCCAATCGCTGAGTGAACTGGTATCCCCATGATCAGCATCACCGGAAGGCTGATTAATCCCCCTCCTCCGGCCAGAGTACCCATTGTCGTGGCACAAAGTCCAATGAAAAATAGAATTACATATTCCATCAAATCCCACCCCCTTTCCATCTAATACAAGTATAGGATCAATTTAACAATAAATAAATTCAAACTTTTTAATGAAAAGCAATAAGATTTTCTTATAATAAGTGCGAAATTAATTATACTGATGGCAAAGGTGCCTTGCCCGCTATTCATACTGCAATGGGGCAAGGAACCTGTATTAGATCTATGTTTATGCTTAGTGAGAAATAGCTCTTTTAAAAAGCTCCCTAAATTGCTCCCTATCTTCTGCTGTAAAAGGCTTTGGTCCCTTTGTACGCTTTCCGCTTTTTCGAGCCATTGCACTTAAATAACGTGTTTGCAATAATTGATCAATGTTTTCATTTGTATAGGTAAAGCCCTTATGGTGAAGGACTAAACACCTTTTTGCTAAACCGAGAGAAGCAAGACCATAATCTTGCGTAACAATAATATCCCCTCTTTCAGCTAACTTCATAATCCGATAATCCGCAGCATCTGCTCCAGAATCAACATAAATGGTTTCCACTCCTGATGGTTGTTCCGCACTAGAAAAATGTGAAAAGCTCGTAACAAGGATTACAGGAATTTTCGCTTTGGTACCTTCAGAGATAATAATATCTTTTACTGGACAAGCATCTGCATCAACATAAATTTTCATCTTTATCTCTCCTGTAAATGAGTTCGAATTTATAATGATAATATGAATAAATTTGACCTATGTCAAAAAAGTAAATCCTTTTGTGCTCTCAAAAGCAACATTAAGCACTCCTGAGATCTAGTCCCGAATTGATTTTTCACATTGCAATTATTTATGAATACACCATGAATTAGAAAAAATTTCCCGAATAGGGAAATGGTAGGATAAGAAATACAGGAGTTAATCACTATGTACATGCTACCATTTTATAGGTAATATTCTTCGTGTAGCGAATGTTTTAAATTTTGCCACAATTATATTCATTGGAGGTTTTAAAATGAAAAAGAAAGTCCTAGCATTATCTTTAACTGGTTTAATGGCAATTTGCGGGTTTGTAAGCGTTCCCACTCCAGCCGGTGCAGTGGGTGAAGGACCAGTCTATGGCGGAAATGAGTCTGTTCAGACTTCTATCCTACATACATACCAAGGACTCGTTGATTTTCTTAAAACTCAAGACGCAAAACAGAATGCCATGCAACTAGAAGTCATAGGCCAAACTGTAAAGGGCCGTGATATTTACCTTGCAAAATATATCTCTAACCCTAGCAATCCTACTATTCTCTTTTTAACCCAACAACATGGAAATGAACAGCTGACAACAGAAGGGGCTCTAGAATTCATTAAACATTTAGGAACGAATAAAATGAAAGGTGTTCTTGAGAACGTAAACATACTAGTCGTACCAATGTTAAATGCTGACGGGGCCATGGGCGATGTCAACTTTTCCCTTGATGACTATGTCGCTGACGGCGGAAGGCATTTGACTCGCTATAATGCTGTAGGTGCTGATTTAAACCGTGACCATGTTGCCAAAATACACCCTGAGACCCAAGCATTGCATAATAATGTGTTAAAAAAGTACAAAATTGATTATATGATTGATCTCCATCATCAAGGAACTCAAAGTGAAATAGATGGGAAATATGTATCAGGTTCCATCCTTTATCCGACAAATCGGAATGTAAAGCCGGAGGTACTAGAACGGTCTAAAAAATTAGGAGCTGTCGTGTTCAATGCTATTAACGCAAAGGGATGGGGGAATATTGGAAAATACAATGGCGGTTCAGAGGAAACAATTGGCCGCAATGGAGCCGCAGTTCAATACGATATTTCAACACTTCTTTTTGAAATGAGAGGCATGTCTGATCACAACTATGAGTCTTACGTGCTCGGACAAAAAAGCAATGGTTATTTGATTAAGCAAACGATAACCACCCTGGATGCAACAACTAGAGCCATCGCCGATGGTTCAATTGAGAAAGCTAATACAAGCTTTTGGGATACCCTTCCAACCCAAACGACTCGACCTTCTGGGGAAGAAACAGAATAAACACTTTAAAACAGCGAACACTGGCTGTCACTGTTCGCTAGGGGTTCGTAATATTTATTATTCCTTTTCTAACTTAGCCATGGTGCCTGACTCCCGATACATTAAAGTATAAACGCATCGGGGGTCAAGCATCATTATTTGGATTCTAGTTCATTTTACGATGGTTCAAACAAATAATCATAGATATGCTTCCCTATTCTACTTATTGTTTGCTTTGCCGCAAACACATTGTCAAGCTGATCCATTAAGACCGCCGCATAAGCCGTTTTCCCCTTATAGGTTATCAACGCACAATCATGTTCAACGTGAGGAAGACTGCCTGTTTTATTGGCCGCCATTACCCTTTCTAAGTCCATCATAGCTGGAAGTCTATCTTGAAATTGCTGATACTTCATCATTTGTAAGGCAGCCGCTCGGCTTTCCTCTGTTAAATACGATCCTTCATTGAAAACTTTCAAACATGTCACCATATCCAAAGGACTTGTATAGTTATCAAGCCCTTGCTCCATGGCCTCAAAGTCCATCATTTTCCGATTAAGCATGGTTTGCTGCAGTCCCATTTTTCCCATGGAACTATTAATTACTTCCATTCCCAATTTATCTATTAGAAGGTTGGTAGCTGTATTATCTGAGACCGTGATCATTAATGTCATGAGATCCTTCATTGTCAGCTGCGCATCACAAGATAATGCCTGTAAAACTCCGGACCCCCCTACATGATTCGTAATCGGTACCAATTGATCAACATTCAGTTTACCTCTCTCGCTCTGCCGAAGTCCTTCTATTAAAATAGGAACCTTAATAAGACTTGCAGATTGAAAAACTTCCTCGCTCTTTACATAAATACATTTGCCCTCAATTTCGATAGCTAAACCAGCTCGACCGCTGAGGCCATGGAGTTCTTCTTCGATTTTTTTCGTTAATCTATCCATCGGTTACCTCGTGACAGCGACCTGGGAATAATCATGATCACCGGTTTTATTTTTATCATATAAATGACAGGCGATGTAATGGCCTCCCTCGACTTCCTTCCAGACAGGCTTCTCCTTGGCGCAAACCTCCATGGCCATCGGACATCTGGTTCTAAATACACATCCGCTTGGAGGATTAATTGGGCTTGGAAGCTCCCCTTTTAAAATGATCCTTTCGCGCTTGTCCTCAATGTCGGGGTCAGGAATAGGGATGGCTGAGAGCAATGCCTGTGTATATGGATGCATCGGATTTTTATATAATTCACCGCTTGTCGTTAATTCCACTAATTGTCCCAAATACATGACACCAATCCGGTCACTAATTTGCTTTACCATCGAAAGGTCATGGGCAATAAATAGATAGGTTAATCCTTTTTCCTTTTGCAATTTTGTCAGCAAATTAACGACCTGGGCCTGAACGGACACATCCAAGGCAGAAATTGGCTCATCTGCAATAATAAAATCAGGGTCAAGGGAAAGTGCCCGGGCGATGCCAATCCGCTGCCGCTGCCCACCGCTAAATTCATGCGGATAACGATTGGCATGTTCACGATTTAAACCGACATCCTCTAATAATTGATAGACCCGATTTAATCGTTCTTGCTTATTTGGATATAAGCCGTGCACTTCCATCGGCTCAGAAATGATTTCACTTACCGTTGACCTTGGGTTTAATGACGCATATGGGTCTTGGAAGATCATTTGCATTTGTCTGTGAAAAGCAAATCGCTCTTTCGATGTAAAGTTGTGGATATTTTTCCCTTTAAAGACAACCTCACCATCAGTTACGTCATAAAGCCCGATAATGGTTCTGCCTGCCGTGGACTTCCCGCACCCTGACTCCCCTACAATTCCGAATGTCTCACCTTTATTAATGTGAAAGCTCACTCCATCAACGGCTTTTAACACTTGATTTTTCCCTAAGTGAAAATGCTTTTTGAGATTGTTTACCTGTAATAACTTCTCCATGATTATGCCTCCGTCTCAACCCAGTAGCGTCTTGCTGCACATAGTTCTTGCTCGTATATCGTTCCTTCTAAAGGAATAATTTCCACTGTTTTGCCGGTATTTGGGGAATGAAGTAATTTTCCATCTCCGTAATAAATGCCCACGTGATGGATCTTCCCTTTTCCTTTTTCATATGCAAAAAATAATAAATCACCTGGTTCGATGTCTGCTACTTCAACTTTTTTGCCGGCAGCTGCTTGGTCATGGGCATCGCGGGGAATCACATATCCATTTGCCTTACACATCGAGTAGCTTAACCCAGAGCAATCATAGCCATAACTGCTCATCCCGCCCCATAAATAGGGTAAATGAAGAAATTGTTCACCAGCGGATACAATCGCATGGCCATTTCCTTTTGCTGGAGAATCCGTGATAACGACATCCTTCGAATCTAGCACACCAGTCCCATCAGGGGTTTTAACGATAATCTTTCCTTCCTGCTCATATAAAAAGGGTAAGGCTGTTAAGTAAGAGAGTTCTAAACTAGATTGATGATTCTCTTTAAACAACTTGGCCTTTCGGCTCGTCACAATCGCGACTGGGACATCCGCCATATTCCAGTCATCAACGACCTCCACTAACTGAGTTTTTGGAACCCAGCCTGGATAGCCGCGGTCTTCCTTAGATGTTGACTGACTTGGAATGATTACATGCGCCCAATCACCATTTTCCTCCGCAACCACCACTTCTTCACAATATAATAGCTGCGTTTGAACAAGGTTTTGATCACACAATCCCAGCCTGGTTTCATAAGTTAATCCATCTAACCACGCGTCGAGCGAAACTGGATTAGTTACGGCAGCATGGTCAATTTCTCGTGGTGAATCAAAAGACGTCCAGACGGTTGCTACAGGTACATTTACAATCCATTTAGCCAATGAAGACTCCCCCTTTTATGTCTATAGACTTAATCCCTAGGCCCGGGGCCTCCGGCATTGTTATAAATCTACTATTATATTGTACTCCGCCTTCAACTATTTCCTTTGCCAGCATTAACGGTGCATCAAAGTCAAAACGAGTAATGTTTTGCTTACTTGCTGCAAAGTGAGCTGCTGCTGTAATACCAAGCCGAGTTTCAATCATACTGCCGACCATACACTCAACACCGCATGTTTCAGCAAGTTGGTTGATGATTTGGGCTTGAAAAATTCCGCCAGCCTTCATCAGCTTAATATTAATTAAATCGGCACTTCTTGTTTTCAATACTTGAAAGGCTTGTTTCGGTGTAAACACACTTTCATCGGCCATAATCAGTGTATCAACTGCATCCGTTACCTGCTTCAGACCATCAATATCGTCCGCTTTGACAGGCTGTTCCACTAATTCAATCCGTAAATCACTATCTTCCATTTTACGGATGGCACGGATTGCATCCTTCGCTGTCCAGCCTTGATTCGCATCCAGGCGGATTTTAATATCCTTTCCTACCCGCCTTCTAATCTCCTGGATTCGTTCCAGATCTGCAGCAATATCATCCTTGCCTACCTTTACCTTAAGGACATTAAATCCCTCTTGGATATAAGAAACAGCATCCTCGCCCATTTCCTCAGGCCCATTCACGCTAACGGTAAAATCTGTTTCCATTGCCTTTTTATGACCGCCAAGGAATTGATAGAGCGGTAGTTTACTATATTGGGATAAACAATCATAAATGGCCATATCCACAGCAGCTTTTGGGCTTGGATTTCCAACCATAAGTGTTTTTAATCCCTGAAAAATCACTTCATATTGAAAAAGGTTTTTCTTATGTAAAAATGGCTTGATCACATGGTGGATGGCCGATTCAATACTCGAGAGGCTGTCGCCTGTAATGACAACAGTAGGAGGTGCTTCACCCCAGCCAACGATTCCATTATCGCAGGTAATTTTCACAAAAATGGATTCTGCTGTCGTCACCGTTCGAAGCGCCGTTTTAAACGGCTTTTTTAACGGTACAGCGACACGGAATGTTTCAATTTGCTCAATAATCATAGGTAAACCATCCTTTACAAGATGCCGCTATCGACAATTAATTTTTTTTCATTCGTATTCATGAATGCTTGTACGCCTAATGGAAGCGCGATATGAGGGTTACAATGCCCCATCATGAATCCCTTTATCGCCGGCTTTTGTGCGAGTTGAACGTAATGTGTGATGACCTCGTCGAGTGATAAGGAAAGATTCCTTTTTGGCGTGCAATCACAAAAGTCTCCAATAAGAATGCCGCAAGCATCCTTTAACTTTCCAGCCAAATAAAGCTGATTGAGCATCCGATCAACAGACCGAGGTTCCTCATTCACATCCTCGATTAGCAGCAGCTTTTCCTTCGTATCTATTTCATATGCTGTTCCGAGAGTGCTGACTAGAAGCGACAAATTCCCTCCCACAATTTCTCCCCTTGCCTCACCATCTACTAAAACTTCCAATTGAGAGATTTGTTCCGTATAGACTAATGAGGAAGGCTCAAATAATTGCAAAAACCCTTCTTTTGATAATGGGTGTGTGTCCTCTTTCCCTATATCTGAAGCTAGCATTGGCCCATGAAAGGTGACCAGCTCCGATTGCTGCCGAATGGCCGTATGTAAAAAAGTAATATCGCTGTAGCCCCAAAAAATTTTGGGATTCTTTTTAATCAGTTCATAGTCAATTTGCTCGGCAATTCTTCCTGTTCCAAAACCACCGCAGGCACAAATGACGGCTTTAACTTCAGGATCGGTGAACATTCCATGGAAATCTTCAAGTCTTTCTTGATCGTAACCGGCTAAATAGCCATTTATTCGCGAAACATGTTTTCCAACCTTGACGTTTAGTCCTAAATCCTTCAAAAAAGCTATTCCTCGGTCTAGATTTTCTTGGTTTGGCGGGCTTGCTGGGGCAATGATCCCAACGGTATCTCCCTTTTTAAGCCGTTTTGGCTTTACTGCATTCATTTAAAAACCCCTTTCGACACCATCTATAAGTCTATGTTTCTAGGGTAAAAGGGATGTTCATTTGAACACCCCTTTTTTAAGAAAAAGAAACTCTGCTCTTCCACCCTTATTTCTTATCTGCCCATTTTAATTCTAAATATCCAACTGGATGACGTACGATACCTGTTACATCCTTATTTTGTAAATAAACTTGATTATAGAAGTGAATTGGAATAATTGGTGCTGCATCGAATAAAATCTTTTCAGCTTGATACATCATATCGAAGCGTTTCTTTTCATCCTTTTCATTTTTTGCATCTTTAATTAATTTATCAAATTCAGCATTGCTCCAGCCTGTGCGGTTCATTGGAGATCCAGTAATAAAGTTTTCTAAGAAGTTTATTGGGTCTGCATAGTCAGCAAGGAATGAGCTGCGTGATAACTGGAACTTTAATGCTTTTTGATCAGTGGCAAAAACGCTGCTTTCCATATTGGCAAGCTTCACCTCGACACCTAAATTTTCTTTAAACATTTGCTGTAAAGCTTCAGCGATTTTCTTATGTGCATCGCTTGTGCTGTAAGTAAGAGTTACTTCCGGAAGTTGCGTGTATTTCTCCTCTTCCATACCCTTTTTCAAAAGTTCTTTTGCTTTCTCTACATCTGTTTTAATAAGGTCACCACTTGTTTTACGGAAGTCCTTTCCTGCTGGGTCCTTAAATCCGTAGGAGACAAAACCATAGGCAGGCTTTTCTTGATTTTTTGTTACAAGCTCAACCATTTGCTTTTGGTTAACAGCCATCGCGAATGCCTTGCGGATATTCTCGTTTTGGAAAGGTTCTTTTGTCAGATTAAAACGGTAGAAATATTCACCCGCTTGATCTTCAACCTTCACGTCACCTTCTTTAAACAACTGATCTGCAAGTTCGGCAGGAACATCAGACGTATCTAACTCTCCAGTCTTGTACATTTGATATTCTGTATTTGGGTCATCAACCATAGCCCAATGAACCTTATCCAATTTTACATTTTTCGCATCCCAATATTTTTCATTCTTTGTAAATGTAAAATCACTATCATGGTTCCACTCAGTTAAATTAAAAGGACCATTACCCACGAATGAGCTTGCTTCAGCAAACCAATTTGGATTGGCCGTTGCAACTTTTTCATTAATTGGGAAAAAGGCAGGATTGGCAATGACGCTTAAGAAATATGCCTGTGGGCTCGTCAATGTTACTTCAAACGTCTTTTCATCGACAGCTTTTACTTTCACATCTTCAGCTGTCCCTTGTTCAGTGTTAAATGCTTCTCCACCCTCAATGAAATAGCCCAAGAATGCAGCCGAAGATCCTGTTTTTGGATCTAAAAGACGTTTCCAGGCAAATACAAAGTCACCCGCAGTCAGATTATCCCCATTAGACCATTTCGCATTATCACGAATATGGAAGGTATAGGTTTTACCATCCTCAGATACATCCCATTTTTCAGCTGTTGCAGCTTTTGGTTCATGGTTCTGATCCAAACGAGTCAGACCCTCCATAATGTTGTTCAAAGAATTCCAAGAAACTGCATCGAATCCAATGGCCGGATCCCAAGATGTTGGCTCTTGACTATTATTAAGGTTTAGGACTTTTTCTACCTTTTCCTTAGACCCCTCTTTACCTTTATCCTTTGCTGGCTCACTTCCAGCATCCTTGTTTGCTGTACAAGCTGCTAATGCAAATACAAGCAAAGAAGTGACCAACAATGTCATAAACTTTTTCATGATTCTCCCCCTCGTTTTTTTTATATTTAAACAAATGTTGAAACCAATTTTTTTGCCCGTTCATCCTGCAGCCAACAATCCACTTGATGATCGCTGCTAAGATGGGTTTTAAATGGGTATGCTTTATCACAAACTTCCATCCCATATGGACAGCGGGCTGAAAAAGCACATCCAACCGGCGGGGAAAATAAGTCTGGCGGTGTTCCTGGTATCGGAACAAGTTCTTCCTTTTCCATGTCCAAGCGTGGTACAGACTGAAGTAATCCCCTCGTGTATGGATGCTGCGGTTGGTAAAAAATTTCCCGCCTTGTCCCTAATTCAACGATTTTTCCTGCATACATAACCGCAACTCGGTCAGCAACCTGTGCTACTACACCCAAATCATGGGTAATAAGAATGATGGATACCCCCGTTTTCTTTTGGATATCTCTAAATAACTCCAAAATTTGTGCTTGTATCGTAACATCAAGCGCGGTTGTCGGCTCATCGGCAATTAATACCTCTGGACGACACACAAGGGCCATGGCGATGACAATTCGCTGCCGCATCCCGCCGCTAAACTGGTGAGGATATTGTTTCAGCCGTTGTTCAGGACTTGGAATTCCCACAAGGTTCAGCATCTCGATTGCCACTTTTCTTGCCTGGTCCCGAGAAAGCTTGTCGTGTTGGATAATTCCTTCCATGATTTGTTCCCCAATTGTAAGCGTTGGATTTAAAGCAGTCATCGGATCTTGAAAAATCATCGATATATTGGCACCGCGAAGTTTCCGCAGTTCTTTTTCTTTTAACTTCATTAAATCCTTGCCTTGGAAAAGGACTTCTCCTCCGGTAATTCTTCCTGGAGGACTGGGAATAAGCCTCATAATACTTTGAGAAGTTACACTTTTCCCACAGCCTGATTCCCCTACTATCGCTAATGTTTCACCTTTATGTAAGTCAAAACTGACACCGCGAACGGCATTTACTTCGCCGCCATAAGTGGAAAAGGATACGTGTAAATCCTTCACTTGAAGAATTTTCTCCATGTTGCTACCTCCTCAGTTTAGGATCTAGGGCATCCTGCAATCCATCACCTAAAACATTAAACGCAAACATTGTTAATGAAATAAACAATGTTGGAAAGAACAAACGCCACCAGTATCCTGAGAGAATAGTAGATAAGCCATCATTAGCCATTACCCCCCAGCTTGCATGCGGCGCTTGGATTCCGAGGCCGATGAAGCTTAAAAATGCTTCTGCAAAAATAGCTGACGGGATCGTTAGCGTCATTTGGACAATAATAGGACCCATTGTATTTGGCAGCAGATTTTTCCGGATAATTCGTGCCGTTTTTGTCCCAAACGTTTTCGATGCTAGAACAAATTCATAGTTTTTAATTTGTAAGACTTGCCCACGAACAATTCTTGCCATCCCAACCCAACCGGTTATGGACAAAGCTAGAATAATAGTAGTTAATCCCGGTCCAATAACGACCATAACTAAAATGACTACTAATAAATATGGAAGGCCATATAGGATTTCCACAAATCTCATCATCAGGTTATCAGTTCGGCCTCCTTTGTAACCGGAGAAACCGCCATAAACAATGCCAATAATAAAGTCAATAAGGGCAGCCATCAATCCGACGAATAATGAAATTCGCGCACCATAACATGTTCTTGTAAACACATCTCGCCCCAAATCATCCGTCCCAAACCAAAATTTACTTGATGGAGGCAAATTCTGCAGTGTTAACGTTTGTTTTTCCACCGAATGTGGTGAGATCATCGGTCCGAAAATCGCCAATAAGGTTAGGAAGGCTAAGAAAACTAAGCCGGCCATCGCTAATTTATTTTTTAAAAGCCTTAGCCAAGAATCCTTCCAGTACGACAAGCTAGGTCTTATGACTGCTTCAGCCGCTGTTTGATTTCGTGCTTTAGGAACAAACCATTCATCTGGAACATCTGGCGAAATATTTCTGTTGTCATGTTTCCGAAGTTCCATTATTTCGCCTCCTTTTTATTGAGCTTTATTCTCGGATCCAATACCCCGTATGCGAGATCGACTATTAACAGCATCAGAATCAAAATGGCACTATAAAAGACTGTTGTTCCCATAATGACTGGATAATCACGCGTATTGATACTGTCAACAAAATATTTCCCCATCCCAGGGATCGCGAATATTTTTTCAATAACAAAGGTACCTGTTAAGATACTGGCAGCTAATGAACCCAAAACGGTAACAACCGGCAATAGAGCATTTCTTAAGGCATGCTTGAACACAATTTTAACTGGGGATAATCCCTTTGCTTTTGCCGTTTTTATGTAATCTTGTGTTAATACTTCCAGCATAGATGTGCGAGTTAAGCGGGCGATAATCGCCATTGGTCCTGTTGCTAACGCCAAAATCGGCAATACCATATGTTTCGGGCTAGACCATGTAGCGACTGGAAATAACGGGAATCTTACTGCTAGTTCCTCAATCAAAAAAGTAGCCATGACAAAGTTCGGTATCGAAATTCCGATTACTGCGATACTCATCGCTACATAATCGAGGATTCCGTTATGCCGAAGGGCAGCAATCACTCCAAGTAATATCCCTGAAAAAACAGCCACTAAAAGTGTATAAAATCCAAGTTCAAATGATACTGGAAATCCTCTTCCCAGCAGGTCGTTAACGGTCTGTGATGATCTTTTAATCGACGGACCGAGGTCTAATTTTACAAGTGCTGCTAAGTAATTACCATATTGGACTATGAGTGGCTGATCTAGATGGTAATAGGCTTCGAGATTCTTTTGGACGGCTTCATTTGTTGTTCGTTCCTCATTGAATGGTGAACCTGGTACTGAATGCATTAAGAAAAAGGTTGCTGTAATGATGAGCCATAACGTGATGATCATCGCTGCAATTCGTTTTATGAAATATGAATTCATGCTTGTCCACTTCCTAACAGAATGTAGTTCTCATCGCCATTTCCGTCATTACCAACATTGCTTGGTATGCTTCCAAAATGTCTTTTGCTTGAAAACGAACAATGGTTGTTTCTGGGACAATTTCTGTGCCCGGCATTAAATTAGCCCATTCCGCTTCCCCATAGTTGGTAAATTCAATTGATAGAAGTGGTCTATCCGGCGGTGTAAGTGGTCTTACCTTATCTCTATTCTTTAGTGCGATAGCTGTTTTTTCACGGAGAAGCTGCCCCGCTTTAGCTGGTGTTAACGATTTGACTGCGGACCTTGAGATAGATTCTTTTACAACTGCGGTTGTCACACCCGGGATCAACTGCTCTGCTTCTATGGCAGCACGGTCATCGCCAGCAACCATCAAAAGCGGTACATCGTAATATCCTGCGACATAGGCGTTTAATCCTAGTTCGCCCACCGCTACATCATTTATGTACATATTGCGAACGCCAAAAATCATTGAATGGGACATGACCCCTTTTAATGCGGCGCGGGCATGGTAACCAACAAATGCTGCCCCCGTAAAGGACCTATCTAGTCCTTGGACCATTGAAAACGGTTTCACATCACCCGTTATTAATTGTGTCTCAGGGTGAAGTCTCTCTATTAATAGATTGTTCATTTTAGAATGGCTATCATTTACTACTACTTCATTACACCCTGAATCAAATGCAGACATTATGACATGGTTCGCTTCATCCGTCATAATAATACGGCTGCGTTCATAATTATGCTTGCCAGAATCAACTTGAGTGTGGTCAACCATCCCTGTGATTCCTTCCATGTCAACTGAAATATATAATTTCATCCCCAAACCCCTTTCTATCAATTTACAATTTTCTTATTATTATAAAATATTTTCTTCCATTTTACAAACCTATCATAAAGTGCGGTTAAAGGTGCCTGACCCCCGATGCGTTAATGTGTTAACGCATCGGGGATCAGGCACCAAAATTTATGATGGAGGCAGGGTAATTGATTGCATATGGCTTGCTTGCAACGATTGGAACATTTTTTCACCAAAGAATGCATTCGCTTTATTCTCTATTTCTATTAGAATTGCATCATTTTCACGAAGTATTTCTCGGATACGTTCTACAATTTGCATCGCGTTTGCACCGCTGATTTGTTTGGCAACCCGCTCTAGAAGAACCTTTGTATCAACCGAAAATATCCGCGCAAAGCCATGACACCTGACAATATTATGCAGGAGGAACTCGGAATATTCAGATGTGAAAGAACGGCGGATGCAGCCCCTCATTCCTGCATAACCATAGGAAACCTCTGATGCGGCACGATAAAACAAAATCATCCCATCTGCACGGCTTGATTCAGGATGCAGTCTGAGTTCCGTAATAGATGAAACTAACCGTTTCACTACTACTGTCCCTTGCTCTGTCGCTTCCCACCACTCGAATAAACGTTGTTGTTCCTCTTCACTCATATGAACAGAAGAATTTTCCGGCATTTCATTCTCTCCCTTTGACTATTCTGCTACAGGCGTGGGATGGCCTGAATGTTTTGAACTTTTTTCAGAATCACATACCACTCCGGGCCCAAAAGATCCTTGCCAAACTTGATGGCCTCGTTAATTTTTTCAGCTATTTGCCGGTTTAAAAAACGGCTTTGCTCGATTAAATAATAGGTATCTGGTCCGGCGTCCTTTGCTACTAGCTCAAAATTAGGGCTCAATTGTTTTTCGCTAATACGTAATGTGTCGAGGTCAAAAACAAGCATTTCTTTTCCTAGAGAAATCATTTCACCATTGCGGAGCCGCCCAATCGTCCCCCTTACAGCATCAAACCCGTAGCCGATATCTGCTACAGAAGCATGATATGGGTTCAGTCCCGGAGCATTCCGTAATGAAGGAATCACACGAAAACCAGTCGTAATGGAACAAACGACTTCCTTTGCAGCCATCCCTTTCCCTAAGGAAGCATCTATAGCATCAAGGTAACCATTCCACTGACTACTCCCTAAATTCAAATAAATCCTCTCTCCTTTCTACCGATAGTACATCTGCTATTCAATATCCCTTCAAGGTAAAATATTCAGTCCTATTCTGTCCTTATGATAAGTATTGGAGTATCTTAAATCTATTTGAGTTAAATTAAATTTTCAAACAAAACTCACAAAGGGACATAAATGAATATCTGCAAACATATATTTATAAAACATTTTCACTAGAAAGGGGAATCTTTACCTATGGATAAATGCATTTCTTGTGGAAAGGAATTATCAATTATGGAGCGGAATCGGACTGAATGCTGGGAGTGCAGAGATACGACGGTGGAAGCATATACGGAAGAGGAATAATTCATTCATTGGGTTGTTAAACAATTCCGATGAAAAGATAACTGTTAATTAATTTCATATATATTAACGAATACAACCTAAAAAAACACACTCGAAATCATATAGGATTTCGAGTGTGTTTTTTCTTTAATATTGAACCCTTCTAAGCATGTATTCAATCAAATCAATATTGTTATCAATGAAGTTTAGTCTTTCGCGAGCAATAACAGCCCATTCTGAACTTTGACCCATAGATGAGAAGATATGGCGATAGCTAAATGTGTATTTTGAATAAAGTTCAGAAATGACAAAGCTGATTCTTAATTTGCCTTTTTCTTTATTCGCTATATTTTCAAGGTCTTCATTTAACCAAGAAGGAGCATTCTCAATGGCTTTATTTACTAAGATGTCATTTTCCACAATATTCATCGCTTAACTCCTCGTACTGTTTTGTAATAATTCTAGCAAAACACGCACTTTGAAGCAAGAGGACGGTTTTTTACTCAAATTTTTCAAAACAGAATGTTACAGGTTCTTTTTGTTGTTTAACCAAATAGACAACTGTATAATTTTTACTTAGGTATACGAATAAAATCAGAAAGAGAGAAATACATGAAATCTTCAAATAAGTTGGCTCTATATATATTAATGTTTGATATGTTTATCACCTTTAGTGCGGTTGGACTCATCGTCCCCGTTATGCCAGCCTATTTAAAAACCTTTGGTGCAGCTGGGCAGGCATTAGGCTTTATTATTGCCGTGATCGCCTTTGCACAGTTTATATTCTCACCGGTTGCAGGGAATTTATCTGACCGCCATGGCCGTAAAAATTTAATCATTTTCGGTCTTTTTGTGAATGGACTTTCACAAATTGGCTTTGGGCTATCCACAGAACTATGGATGCTTTTTGTTTGCAGATTCTTTACGGGCGTCGGTTCAGCCTTTATTGTGCCTCCTATTATGGCCTATGCGGCTGATCTTTCATCAAATGCGGAACGAGGGAAAGCAATGGGCTGGATCGGTGCTGCGATTTCATTAGGCTTTATGATCGGTCCTGGGATTGGCGGATTTCTGTCAAATGTCAGCCTGCACTTCCCTTTCTATTTTGGAGGCTCCGCAACCATCATTGCTGGAATTCTATCTTTCATCTTCCTGCCATCCATCAAACCTGTTATAAAAGAGCAAGTTAAAAGTGAAAATTTATTTCAACAAATGGCACGCTCCATCAAAACTAAGTACTTTGTTTTATTAATCGTTGTGTTTGTCTTCTCTTTTGGAATTGCTAACTTCCAATCAACATTAACAATGTTCTTAACCTATAAATTTAATTACACCCCAAATGATCTTGCCATTGTCATGACGGCTGGCGGCTTTTTCGGCGTTATTGTACAAGCCTTTGTACTAAATAAGCTTTTTTCTGTGTTCGGTGAAATGAAAATCATTCTATTTGGTTTACTTGTTGCAGCGATTAGTCTATATGGCATGTTATATGTTAGCAGCTTTTTCATCATTCTATTGGTCGCCACCCTATTCTCGACAGCCACTACTTTAATTCGCCCTGCGGTCAATACGTTAATTTCAAAAACAGCCGGCGATGAACAAGGGTATGCTGCCGGTATGAATAATTCTTACATGAGTTTAGGCAACATGATTGGACCTGCATTAGCCGGGACCTTATTCGACTGGCATATGAATTTACCTTTTACAGTTGGCGCAATTATATTACTCGGATGTTTCTTCCTTACATTTGTCTGGACAAAGAGGAAGCATGGCGGCAGTTCTGTTGCTTCTATGTCCAAGTAGTGGAAGCATGAGAGGGATTCTTCTGGCTTCCTGAAAAAATATTCATACTTGTTGAGGCAGCCCGCCTAAGTTTAAAGGTCGAAGTAGAGACATTCTACTTCGACCTTTTTATGATTTTCCACGCAAAATGTTAAAGTAGACCCTAAATGCGGTTTTAATTCACAGAATCTTTACAATTATTTTACAGCATCTTAAGAAGATTCCCTCCAGATATCTAATACAATTAAGAGGAATTGACATTAGAAGAATCTTCATTAAGGAACGAGTGTAGGCCGCTTGCGGCAACTTTAATCTGTTAAGGAGGAGAATGTTATGAAAATTGCTATTTTCACAGATACCTTTTATCCGGATATCAATGGTGTGGCGAGAACGCTTAAGCACTTTACCAATTATTTAGAGAAACAAAACATCTCCTATAAAGTCTTTGCACCAGATTCGGAAGCCAATGCAAATGAATACATCTCGTCCCATATCAGCCGCTTTAAAAGCTGGTCCTTTTTCTTATATCCTGAGTGCCGCCTGGCTTTTCCTAATCTGTTTCGGATTAAGTCTGAATTAGAAGCCTTTTCTCCTGATATCATCCATGTCGCGACACCATTTAACATGGGGCTTTGCGGTATCTATCTTGCCAAAAAATTATCGATTCCGCTTGTTGGCTCCTATCACACCGATTTTGACTATTACTTGAAATTTTATGACCTTCAATTTTTTTCAAAAATCCTGTGGAAATACATGAAATGGTTTCATAAGCCGTTTAAAAAATTATTTGTGCCGTCACAGGAAACATTTACTCAACTCCATCGCCGTGGGTTTGCTAATTTAGAAATTTGGCCCCACGGAGTAGACTGTCAGCTTTTCCATCCACATTACGACAAACAAGCAATACGCGAGAAACGTGGGGTCACCAAAAAGTACCTTTTAACCTTTGTAGGCAGATTAGCACCGGAAAAGGATGTCAAGACACTCATGACCGCAGCCAAATCACTCCCCGCCAAGATCAATGAGCAGATTCAATGGTTAGTAGTTGGAGACGGTCCGTTAAGGGAAGAACTGGAGGTTGATGCCCCCACCAATATGACATTTACAGGATACGTAACAGGGGTAGAGTTAGCGGAAATTTACTCCGCATCTGACTTATTTGTGTTTCCTTCTCCTACTGAAACCTTTGGAAATGTTGTGATTGAAGCGTTGGCAAGCGGTACTCCTGTTATTACGGCTAATTCGGGCGGTGTAAAAAATATAATCAAGCAAGGGGCTACAGGTTATTTGTGTGAAACAGGCAATGCAGCAGCGTTTGCAGATGCCATCTTCAAGCTACTAGAAAATGAGGGCTTGCGAAGCCAATTTGCTCGTGAAGGGAGAGATTATGCTTTAGCACAAAGCTGGGATGCGATTTTATCCCAATTACTTTGGCATTATCAATCCGTTTTCGAGGATACAAACATAGAAAAATATGCTTGATTGCTAACGGGGGTTTATCCAATTAATAAGATTAAGGGGTGGCCGGATGGATACTTTTTCACATATTGTGATTGGCTTTGGCATTGGTGCTCTTGCTCAGATTGATCCTGTTGTCTCTGAGAATCAAACTCTATCACATGCAATCCTAATAGGTACCGTCATTGGTTCAAACGCGCCTGATTTTGATATTATCTACCGCCTAAAAGGAAAAGGCAGTTACTTCCGTCATCACAGGGGCTTGTCTCATTCCCTGCCTGCGCTTCCTTTATGGGCCATCCTGGTATCAGGTTTGCTGTATACGTTCATCCCAGGTATGGATTTCCTTTATTTATTTTTATGGACGCTTTTAGCGGTCATTCTGCATGTATTATTTGATTTTTTCAATGTGCATGGAACCCAAATCCTGCTGCCTTTTTCTCGAAAATGGATTTCCTTTGATGCGGTTCCATTAATCGACCCTTACATTCTAACGCTTCATTTTCTAGGATTTGGTTTACTCTTCTTCTATCAACCTGGCCTAACATTTTTGGCGATATATCTATTTATTTTTTTATACTTAGGGGTTCGGGCGTATTTAACGGCAGCAGCAAGACGTCACTTATACCACCATTTTATGAATGCTATCGGAATTAAGCTGATTCCGCGTATGACTCTATTGAAATGGGATGTCATCATTGAAACCGATGAAGATTTCTTATTTGGCGTCTACTCTGAAAAAAGTCTAGCTATAGAGCACACACTTTCTAAAAAAATTGATTTTCCCGTGTTAGTTTCAGACAGTCGAATGGACCAGTCTATTTCAGATTTTCTTGCTTGTACAACGTATGCCTACCCGTTTGTGGATGTAAGAAAAGACGGATACTTTATTTATTGGAAGGATCTCCGCTTTCGAACGAAAAAATTTTTTCCCTACCTGGCTATTCAATTTATTTCTTCTGATTTCAAACGTAAGAATAGCTATATAGGCAAAGTCCACTCGTTAAAACACTATAAAAAGGTGCATAGAGTTTTATCCAATTCGACCTCCTCAATTAAATAAAAACAGAAAAAAGATGACCATGGGCCCCAAATACCATGGTCATCTTTTCTCCGATTAAACACCAGTTGGATTTCTTCATTCGATAGGTTATCCACGGGTTTTCAAATTTTGTTTTATTCTAGTCGCTGCTAGTTCTAGGACAATGGCAACGATTAAGATGAAATAAGTAATTACACCGACTTCTCTAATAGCATAATAAAATCCGCTTGCCATAAACATATCGAATCCAATTCCGCCTGCGCCTGCAGCAGCACCCATCGCAACTGCCACTGCAAAATTAATTTCAAAACGCAGGAAAGTCCATGAGATTAAATAAGTAATGGTGGATGGGATAACGGCTTGAAAGACAATCTGCCACCAATTTGCTCCGCTTGCCCGGAGCGCTTCTATTATCCCTTCATCCATTTCCTCAAATGCCTCGGAATACGCTTTGATTAAATAACCGACAGAGTGAAATGTCATTCCAATTACCGCAGCCTCGCTTCCCAGACCTGCAGCAACGGCGAATATTAACACCCATAGGACTGTCGGGACCGATCGGATGAAGGTTACCACTCCCTTAATTGCTGTCGATACTTTTTTATTCGTTAAGTTCTGTGCTGCAAGTAAACCAAAGAACAGGGCGATCACAGCCCCAAATAATGTGGTTAGAAACCCAAGACCAAGGGTCACCGCTACCTGATAGACAGCCTTTCCAAATGTGAAATGGCTGAATTTGGGTTCAAGGAACATCGTTTTGACATTTTCTACTGTAGAGAGAGCAGCGTTGGCGAAGTTAATATCCTTATAATCAAAGCTATAGAATCCATAAATCGTCAAAATCACAAGAGAAATAAGGGTTGCAGGTATCACCGAGGACGTTTTGTTTATTGTCCTTACTCTTTTTGGTCTTGATCCACTTGCTTGAAGTCTGGTTCCTGTGCCAACCGGTAACGATTTTATTTCCACTATAAAATCACCCTTCTGATATAATTTGAAACCCATTCAATCATAAATATCGCTGCGATAATCACGATTACCACTAAGGATGCACTGTTATAATCAAGATTTTTATAGTACAAATTAAAAGCAAATCCAATACCCGTACCCGTTAAAATTCCTACTAAAGTGGCATTGCGGATATTGGTCTCAATCATAAATAGAATCCAACTGATCAACTGAGGAATAGTGGATGGAATGACTGATTGAAAGATAATCGAAAAGTAGCCGGCTCCAGTTGCCCGGAGTGCTTCCACTGAACTGCTACTGACTTCATCAATGGATTCGATAAAGGCTCTGGTCAGAAAACCGAAAGAACCAAAAAACAAAGCAAAATAACCCGTTAACGCACTTTGCCCGAATGAAAACAGCAGAATCATCGACCATGCAGAAATATCAATGTTCCGAAATACGGTGGCAATTCCTCTGCTGATTTTACTTAAGAAAGAATTAAATTGAGTTGCAGTCGAACCTGCGATGGAAAAAAACAATGCTAGGATAGAAGCAACCGTTGTTGCTGCAATAGAAACTAATATTGTTTGCTGAAGTTTATCCAATATATTTGGCAGTTTCTCCATTGAAGCCGCATCAGGATAAAAATTTGAGAAGGACCATACAATCGCCTCTGGAATGGAGGAAAGGCCCCTAGCCAGATTAAATTCTGTCATGACGACAGCTACAATCGTGGCGGCTGCGAGCAATATAATAAATGCCAATGAACGAATCTTTTTTGATAAAAAAATATCAGCCTGCATTTCTGCCACCCATTTCAAAAATCAGTTCCCCGGCTTCAGAGCCGTAAATTTTGTGGATGATCTCATCTGTTATATCTTCGGGAGCGCCATCAAAAACCACTCTCCCCTGGTTAACTCCAATAATTCGATCTGAATATTTTAATGCTGCATCTACCTGGTGAAGATTAACCAGGCATGTAATACCATAGGAAGTTGTGATATTTCTTAGATGATCCATTATGACTTTGGATGAATTCGGATCAAGTGAAGCAATCGGTTCATCACACAACAGCATTTTTGGCTCCTGGATTAAAGCTCTGGCAATTCCTACACGCTGTTTTTGTCCACCGCTCAGTTGATCAGCTCGTTTATAAATCTGTTCCCCTAGTCCCAATCCTTCAAGCAAGTTCAAGGCCATTTCTTTTTCGTCTTGATTGTATATTCCCAATACACCAGCAAAGGTTGATTTATAGCCTAATCTTCCATGGAGAACATTTTCCATGGCGCTCAATCGTTTAACTAGATTGTAATGTTGAAAAATCATTCCAATTTTAGTTCGGAGTGTTTTCAGATTCTTTTTTCCGAGTGTACAAACATTGTTACCATCAAAAATGATGTCTCCGCTGCTAGCATCAATCATCCTATTGATGCAGCGAAGGAGAGTTGATTTCCCTGCTCCTGACGGCCCAATGATGGAAACAAACTCCCCTTCTTTAACAGAGAAATTAACATCCGATAGCGCTTTTGTATCCTTCCCATATTGCTTTGATACACTTTTCAGTTCTAATAGCACAGTCATCGTTAACACCCCTTGCATTCAATTAGTTTTCACTCTTCGATTACTTAGACAGTTCTCGAATTGGGTCAAAAAATTTATCTTCAACCTTTAACAAACGTTCTTTTCCTGATTTCTTGCTGAACAGCCCGGAAAATTTAGAGTCTGCAGGCACAAATACTTTTTCATTTCCAGCTATTTTATCACTCGTTAATAATTCAAGAATCTTCTTTTGATCCTCTTCATTAATCTCCTTTGTGTTAACAACAAATGGTGCGTTTAAAACTGGTGTAACAGAAATAAGCTCAAATTCTTTACCTGGAAGAGTATTAAACGGCTCAGCAGCATCTTTTTTCACTTTGTAAATAGCCCCAGGTCTGTTTTCATCTCCATTGGCAAGTTCTACATAGTTGTTTACACATGTATCACAAAAGGCAGCAATATCAGCTTTACCCGTTAATAGATTGACTGCAGAGCCCTGATGAGATCCTCCATATAACACTTCACTAAAAAACTTGTCCTTTCCACCTTCTTGCAAATCTTCTGCTTTTAAATCCTTGTAGTCACCCTTTTTGCTGAAATAGTCAACAATTCCTGTCGAAGGAACCTTAAACCCAGACGTAGAGCTGTTCGAAACAAAAGAAAATTTCTTTCCAGCAATATGATCAAGAGAAAATTTATTACCGTCTTTGTATTTACTTGCATCACCTTTATTTACTGCCAGCCAGCTGTAGTAAACGGCATCATCAAGCGTGCCCGATTCACCGCTCGGAACGGCCAGTGGAAGCACCTTCTCATTTTTCTTATGTGCTTCAATATAACCTTGTGCCCCTAGGAATGCCACATCCGCATTTCCGTTTGCAATGGCTTCAATCGCAACGATATAATCCGTTGTCGTCTTATGTTCTACTTTTTTCCCTGTTGCTGCTTCAATTTCTTTTCCAATCTCTGTTCTAGCTGCTTCTAAATCTGCACCGGATTCATTAGGCAGCCAAGCAATCGTAATCTTGTCATCAGCTGATTTCCCTGCAGCAGCCCCTTCTGTTTTCGATGAACATCCCGCTGCAAAAATGGTTAAAGCAGACATAGAAACTAACAACGCACTTTTCAATAGTGATTTCTTCATTTGTAGAAACCCCTCCTAGGGATACAAGATTTTGGTCTTTTCAATTTCCTTTCATGCCTAGACAACTGAATTATACAAAGCTACTATTAATAGACTGTAAATTTACTATTTTGAATTTGCTAAGTTATGGTAAAAAATTATTAAGACTTCGTTGAAATGAGAAATTTCCCCGCCTGGATATTGTATTCCCTGTCGCACAAATCCTTCATAAATTCGAGATCATGAAAAATACCAAGCATTGTGGTTCCTTCCTTCATCAGCTGTTTGATTAACACCTTTACTTTTTGTTTGGAGGTCCCATCAAGACTTGCCGTAGGTTCATCTAAGAGCAAAAGCCTTGGCCGCTTGACCATTGCTCTAGCAATGTTAAGACGCAGCTTCTCTCCTCCTGAAAAAGTGGCTGGATAACTATCCCAAAGTTCCTTATCTAATTCAAAATGCTCAAGCATTTTCACTGTTTCCATTTCTGCGGTGTTTTCCTGACAGCCCATTTCCATAATAGATTGCTTCACCAGCTCTCTGGCAGTTGTTCTAGGCATCACATTAAGAAACTGCGACACATAACCAATTTCATGCTTTCGCAAATCAACAATCTCCCGCTCATTAGCTGAGGCTAGGTTAATCGGGCCGAATTTCGTTGAGTTGTACCAAATATCACCTTCATCGGACAAATAGGTGCGATATATACATTTTAAAATGGTCGATTTCCCACTGCCGCTTTTACCTGTTATTCCGATAAATTCCCCTTCTTTAACATAAAGACAGATATTATTAATTGCTTTAATCTGCTTGTTCAGATTGTGCAGCCTAAACGATTTGGCTAAACCTTCAATTGATAGGATGTTTTCCATTAATCCACCTTCTTTCATTAAAATAAACCAACTCTGCCGCTTCTGCTTCCTGTCAAATGCGGTAGTTTGTTTTTTGAATCAGCTTCCCGTCTACCATTACCGCAGTAATCACCGGAAAATCAGGCTGGATTTTTTCAATAATGAGCAAATCTGCCTTTTTACCTTCCTTGATCGACCCTATTTCATGATCAAGGTTTACTGCCTTTGCCGGATTGATCGTTACCAGCTTGAACATTTGAGCTAAATCAAGGTCATATATCTGATGCAGCTCAAAAATGGAATGCAGCATCGCTGCTGGGTAATAATCACTGCATAAAATATCGATGGCCTTCTCCCTGATGGCTTCAGCCGCGGAAAGATTCCCGCTGTGCGAGCCTCCCAGCAAGACATTTGGCGCTCCTGCCACCGTGTACATCCCTTGTTCTTTTGCCTTTTTAGCGATTTCCATTGTAATCGGAAATTCGCTGATTTGCGCACCTAAGCTTTTAACCAACTCCAGCTTTTCTAGTGAATCATCATCATGTGAAGCAATGGCAATATGATTTTCCGCTGCTGCCTGGGCGATTTCCTGCATTGCTTCAATCGCAACCTTCTCTTTGGTCAGATGCTTGGTTATAATTCTATCAATCTCTGCATCACTAATATCGTTGTAGCCTTTCACTGTATGCCGATAGACTTCCAGGTCACGATATTGTCCCTGCCCCGGGGTATGGTCCATGAAGGAAATCAGGTGTACCTTTTTTTCGGCAATATAGGACTTTAGATTATCAACCTCATCCACATTGTCGATTTCAAACCTCGCATGAAAGCGATGGCGCACTAGATGGCTGTTAGTATGGCTCTGTTCAATCAGGTCAATAAATTTCCTGACGTTTTCAGGCTCACGAATCGGTTTATAGGCATACTCCGTAAATTTAAACAAGGAAAGGGAGTGAAACATGGTAGTAATGCCATGGGCAATTAACTCTTTTTCCGCTTCCCTCAGACTTAAATGGAAATTCATCAAGGAAGTAGGCCGTGGTGCTGCCATATTTTCTATATAATCTGAGTGAAGATCAATAAATCCCGGGGAAATAAAGCCGCCAGCAGCATCTATGACCTCCATCGTTTCCTCAACCGGTATTTCACCCCTGAAAGCAATTTGTTCAATTCTGTCTTCCTTGATGAGCAGGTCAAAGCCCTCCAATATGGCTGCTTCTGTCACGATTTTACCGTTTGTAATCAGGTACATCCTTTTTTTCCTCCTTCTATACAGAACTTAAAGAAGCGATTGAACGAGCTGTTGCGTGTAAGGACCTTGCGGGTCTTCAAGAATTTGATCCGTTAATCCCTGTTCGATAACTTTCCCATCTAGCATGACTAACGTGCGGTCCGCAAGCATCCGAATTACCCCAAGGTCATGAGAGACAATAATCATGCTGATGGCAAGCTCCCTTTGCAAATGTTTGATTAAATCCAAAACGCTTGCCTGGACAGATAAATCCAGCCCGGTCGTCACCTCATCTAGCAGCAGGATTGGTGGATTATTGGAAAGTGCCTTCGCGATCTGGACCCGCTGCTGCATACCGCCGGAAAAATTTTTTGGTGCTTCTTTCATGCGGTAATCCGGTATATTCACATATTCGAGCAGTTCCTTTCCTCTCGATTCCATCTGCCCTACATTCCGATTCCCGGCTGCAATCAGTTTTTCGGCAATATTCCCGATAGAAGAAAAATTCATTTTCAGACCTAGCAAAGGGTTTTGGTACACCTTTCCTATTAAGTGATTACGAATATACCGTTTTTTCTGCGAAGATTCCTGAAACAGATTCTTCGCCCCTCCTTCATACTGGTTCAGATAAGCCTCACCGCTTGTTACTTCCTGGTCAAAATAAAGACATCTCATCAGCGTGGACTTGCCGCTCCCGCTTTCGCCAACAATTCCTAAGATTTCTCCGGGATACAAGTCAAAGCTGATATCCTGGCAGGCGTAAACTGTTCCGCATGCCTTGCAATAATTTTTAATCAGTGCCCTTCCCATCTGGTCCCGGCAAATACTGCAGCCAGCGCCAAATTGTTTGTTTACGTTTTTTATCGATAGGATCGGCGCCTCAATGCTGCTCATTTCCCTCACCTCCTACTGTTTGTTTTTGATTCATTTGGGACAAGCAATAGCTGGTATCATTGCATTGAAAGTAAGTTTCGCCTGTTTCATCATCGAAAAGCTCATCCATAAAGACCCCTGTGGAGCCGCACATCCGGCAGCTTTTATCCTCAAACGATTCCACTGCAAATGGATAATCCTCAAAAGCCAGCGATTCGACATCCGTAAAAGGAGGCACAGCATAGATTTTTTTCTCCCGGCCTGCGCCCAGCAGAATTAAGCCCTTAGACTTGTGCATTTTAGGATTATCGAATCTTGGAATTGGACTTGGTGCCATAACATAACGGTCGTAGACCATGACCGGATGGTCGGCATCTGTTGTGGTTGTCCCAAATTTCATGATCTGCTCGAACAGCATGACCCATGCCCCGCTGTATTCCTTTTCAGCATGAAGCTTTTTCGTTTCCCATTCACTCGGCTCATAAAAACGCAGGGGTTCTGGAAGAGGGACCTGTAAGACTAGAATCTGATTTTCCCTTAATGGGACTTCCGGAATCCGGTGTCTAGATTGAATAATCGTTGCCTTTTCGGTTTCTTCGGTCACTTCAATTCCGGTTGTATCGGAAACAAGCTTTTTGATATTGACTGCATTGACAGATTCATCAGAACCTTGGTCAATCACTTTTAAACTATCGTTTTTGCCGACAAGGGAGAGTGTTAACTGAAGCCCGCCTGTCCCCCAGCCTCTGGCTATGGGCATTTCTCTTGAGGCAAATGGCACCTGATACCCGGGAATAGCGATGGCTTTTAACGTTGCTCTCCTGATTTCCCGCTTGGAGCCCTCATCAAAAAAACCAAAGTTATATTTTAATTGCATTTGTACCGATCTCCTCCCTGTTCGTCAACTCTTCCTGTTTTTTCGTTTTTCTGACACTGTCCAGCTTCGATTGGAACGTGACATAATGCGGCATTTTCAGATGTGAAATAAATCCTGTAGATTCCACGGAATCAATGTGGTAAAGGACAAACTCTTCGTCCTGTGTAGGAAACTCGGCATTGCCTTTTTCAAGGCTGTGATCGAGAATTCCCATGGCGATGGCTTTTGTTTCATTTTGTCCATAGCAAATGCCATAGCCGATTTCAAACTCAATCTCTTCCTTCCCGTTTCCTTTCTGAATCGGCACAGGAATCAGCATTTCCGCTTCTGTCACTTTGATTTCACCAATATAATAGGAATCCTCTTCTTCCTTCCACTCATCCACTGGATTATCGATGTAGAGCGGCTGACTCCCGATGCGAAGTTCACCGACCGTTGGGTGCAGGGCTCCATACCCGCGAATAACAGCATAAGCAAGCGAGGTTACAGCCCCGGTCTGACCGCGTGTTAAAATTTGCAGGCGCTGGCTTCTAGTACTTGGGAACTCCAGACTTTTTTTTGTGATGTCATCAGGCACTCTGTCATTAGGGCTGCACTCTGCCATTAACCCTTGTTTTCTTATATAGTCGAGAACTTTTGGAAAACGTCCTGTATGATTACTATCATTAATCTGCAGGCTTTCAAGCTGAAAGTCTTGAAGCCATTGCCTAGCATCCTCATCCTTTTCCGAAACAAGATCAAAATCCAGCAGACGGTGGGTATAGTCCGTTGTCGCCCCTAAAACCTGTCCTCCTGGTATATCTTTAAAACTTGCTGAGATCCTTCTTTCGATTACCATTTCCTCAGGATCGGCAATTCTGGTGTAATGCTTTCTTGGCAGTGTGGACCTGTAGGCCCTGAGCTGGAATACAGCTTCTTCAGGATTCCCTTCCGCCTGTTTGATGGCTATGGCAGCAAGTATCGGTGAATAAAGGCTGCTTTCTGACATTACTTGGTCAATCAACCCTCTCATTCCCGCTTCGATTTTTTCTATTTCCAGAACGGTTCCATGCTTTAACCTTTCATATTTCAAGCGCTTGATCGATTCTTCAATGGCCTGTGTTCCGCCTTTTACCGCAACGTATCCCATTAAATTGTCACCCGTTTCTTAATTTGAGTGGTCCTAGGCAAACAAAGAATAGAATGGCTGGTATCTGTTAAGATGGTGTCAATTCCCAGCGGGTATTCCTTATTTTTTTCAGCCCGTAAATCCAGCCATGTATCAGCTCCATCAATACTTGCTTCCTGCTCTGTTTCAATCCCGGATCCGGTCATAACAAGGTCGATGCCCGTACTGACACTTTCCGTTTCAATAATCAGAATGGCTGATTCATGCGGATTCATGAGACTTCCGGTCTTGGCTGATCTGATTGCTGTCTCAAGTTGATTCCGATCACAATCTTTTAAGATAAAAATAAAGTCAGCCTCATTGGCCTCTGCTGCTTTTGCATAGGTTAACTGATTCAGCATGCCAGTTATTTCCTCTTCCCGTTTTGAAACCACCTTAAAGGTTACTTCTATATCCAGAAGCATCAGGGCTAAAACCTTTGTTGAGGGAAAACAGCCTGTATGAAACTCAATCATGGCGGTCTCTTCCTGCAGGGTGGAAATCAAACCCGGTCTAGAAATCGAATCAACTACCTTGCGATAGGCACTTTGTATATCATGAACTAAATCAAATTTCATCATGTCACCATCCTTATTCCGTATCCATTGTTTCAAAGCTTACCTTCGTTTTCAGGACCTGTTTCAATTTGTCGGCCCGATCCATGGCAATCTTTTTCTCTTCCTCCAGCAACAGTTTCTCCCAGCCTTCCGTTTCTTTCAGTCTGGCTGTATAGGCTGCATCAATGACAGCCAATTGATAGGCAAGCTCTTTTTCGTGGCCGGTTACCACCCCAATACCCAAGGAATCATGAATGCGAACTTTGCATTCCGTAACAAAAACTTCACCTATATAGAAAAGGCTTTTCTTGGCGGATTCTCTAACCTTCACCATGACGAGCCCATCATTCGGCTCCTCCATTATTGAGGCTTTATAGTTTTCTAGTATTTCGTTTGCCATTGCGGCTGCCAGTTTTTTAGAACCGTTGATTAAAATCTCTGTTCTTCTTTTTCTTCTCATCAGCCTGCCTCCGTTTTTAATAGATTTCCTATTTCCAATGTACCTTGTTGCCAAGCTGGTGAATGTTAAGAGACTGTTAAAAGCGATAATGTATTGTTAACCACGTGTAAATGAATGTTTCAACGCTTTTGTCGCAAAAAAAATAACCAGCATTTCTGCTGGTTGGTTATATGACATAAGTGAATCGATCACTTCGATAGATAATTTTAGTACATTCCAATACAGTTCCTGTTTCTTGATCCAAGCAGCCAGATTCTAAAATTAACAGCGGTACCAAGCTCGAGCAGCGAAGAACCTCCCTTTCAAATTTAGTTGGGAACATCACGCTTAAAGTACTGGAAGCTGAAGTAAATTCCGAAAACCCTTTTTTATGATAATAATCAAACATCGACGTAATACCTGGTCCCTCGGCTTCGATATCTTGAAACACCGATTGAGCCACAAAAGAAATATGTAAGGCTATCGGTGTTTGATCTACCAGCCTAAGCCTGCCGATTTTAAATACTTTGTCCATCTCATCAGCACCCAAAAACTGGAAAACCATCTTATTATAATCGGTTTTCTCACAGAAGATGGTTCTAGATTCAAAAGGATAGCCCAGTTCGCTCATTTTTTTGCTGAAGGAAACATTACCGGAAAGCATGAGAGGAATTTGTTTTTTTCTGTCTTTCACAAAGCTCCCTTTCCCTTGTTTGGAATAAATATAGCCAAGCTCCTGCAGCCTTTCATATGCCTTCCGTATCGTCATTCTGGGAACCAAATACTGATCAGCCAGCTCATTTTCCGAAGGAAGCTTCTCCTCCTGTCCATATTTTCCTGATTGGATATCTGCAATCATTTCATCAACAATTAACATTTCGTCTACCATAACCATCCCTCCGAAAGCTTTGTTCTTCATTAGTATATCAAAGCAACTTTATGCAAGGATAATTGAAAAAGACGGTCTACCTTTTTTCGGTAACACCGCCTTCAGCCAAGAATTATTTCTCTTTTTGTTCATATTTCTCAAGGAAGTTTTCCAAATCATTTAGTTCATAATATCGCTCTTCTATCACTTCTCTCGGCCAATTCCACCAGGCAATTTGCTGCAATTTCTCTGCAATCTCTCTTGAAAAGCGCTCTTTAATTAGTTGGGCCGGTACTCCGCCCACAATCGTGTATGGCTCGACATCTTTTGTCACCACTGCTCCGGAGGCGATGACGGCCCCATTTCCTATTTTTACGCCTTTCATAATAATAGCTCCGTGCCCAATCCAAACATCATGGCCAATCGTGACACGATTCAGCCGTCTCCAGTTAAAAATCTCCTCATCATCTGTGTCAGCAAGTCGATATGAAATTCGGCGGTAAGTCATGTGATGCTGCGTCACACGGTCCATTGGGTGATTGACAGGATTGATACAGACGTAGGAAGCAATCGAGCAGTACTTGCCAATTTCCGTATAATTAATGGTTACATCATCCATGGTATAAGTGTAATCCCCAATTTTTGATTCAATAATTTTATTGCTTGGACCAATGGATGTCCAGTTTCCTGCATAGGTATTTACGATATGACTGGTTGGGTCGACCATAGGCTTTGACAACTGGATTTTCTCTTTTTTAGGCTGATGGATAAAGTTCATTTACATCCTTCCCTTTTCGACTAAAGTTAAAGATGTCAAGACTTCTTTCCGTTTCTTTAATCCCTCGACTGCCTTTTTTCCCGGATCTTTCGAGCCAAGTACCACCTCATTTTCACCATAAGATCCATGAAAATCGGTGCCTCCGGTCATAATTAGGTCATATTCTGCTGCAAATTGTTTCGCTCTTTCCACATCCACTGGAGAATGAAGCGGGTGCCATACTTCAATTCCTTGAAGGCCAGCTTCCACAAGCTCAGGCACAGCCTCAAAGCTCTTGTATTGGCCAGGATGGGCAAGTACCGGCACTCCTCCGGCTTGAAGAATCGCCTGGATGGCCGATTGGACATCGACATACTTGACAGGAACAAAGGCAATTCCCGGAGCTTCGCCATTTTGACCGCGGGAGAATAACTTTTTATATAAGTCTCCATAAATGGAATCTGTATAACCATTATCGATTAAGGCATGCATGATGTGCTGTTTATAAACACCCGTTCCGCCTTTTGCATATTTTTCTACCTGCTCCCATGTAATGGAATAACCCGCTTCTATTAAATTTTGAACCATGATGTAAGAAGCCTGATGGCGTTCCTTAAGTAGCGGTTCGCAAAGGTCTTGAATCGCGGAATGTCCAGGTTCAATGAAGTAACCAAGAACATGGATTCTTCGATTTCTATTAAAGTCATAGGCGGATATTTCTATACCCGGGATAATTTCGATTCCTTTTTCCTTTCCTAAGACAGTCATTTCCTCCAGCCCTTTTGTTGTGTCATGGTTTGTAATGGCTAGATGGGTTACATTTTCCTTCAGTGCATGCTGTACAATCTCTTCGAAAGAAAAAGAGCAATCTGAGATATTCGTGTGGCAGTGTAAATCAACTTTCATCTTAGCTTCCCCCATTCCAACTGGCATTCTTTTCATTTATAGCTTAACTTGATGCCAAGTCGAAAAGGTTAATCCAACGTAAATATATTGTTAAAACATTATAAAGCTGTTTATACGTTAAAAGATGCTTCCTAGAGACAAAGGATTTTCAGCATCTATATATATCCGTTTGCTAGTAAAAACTCCCTTTTAAAGGGTAGATGAAATCAGCCTGGCAGTTCAAGCTGCCAGGCTGGTTCTCAGGTTTATTTATCAGACTAGTATATTATTATTTTTCTAAAAGGATCCCATCGCCAATTGGGCGTTCTCCCGCTGCATCAGATGGCCTTGTCACTAAATCATCATCCACTGTCATGGTGGTTGATCCGCCACCATCGAGATTAATTGCTTCTACCGCTCCTAATGATTTCATGACTTCGGCACTTTCTTCAAAACTGGCTCCCACACTCCATCCCGGTGCACGGCCATCGATGGTCACGAATAAGAGGTTGCCATTTTCCTTGATTCCAGCGAGGGTCCGTGGATTGCGGCGTTCCCCAAAGCGATAATAAAACCCGGAATCCTCTTGCCAATGAAATCCTTCTTCCACTGCATTAATGGAAATATTGCCGTTTTTGATTAAACGCGGCCCGCCATTAACGATATTGGTTGTCGAATCTAATTTTACTGGTTTCCCATCCGCTAAAAGCTCACTGTTGATTTGAATTTTCATGCCTATTTTTGCATGACTGTTAAGCCAATCTGCTGCATCTCCTGTTGCCGCGAGGACATAGCCGTTCTCAGGAATTTCAGTGCCCCGTTCATTGCGGACATCCGTTACAACGCCGGCATCATTGATGACAGCTTCAACGCCTATACCCGATTCCGTTTTTCCGCCAAATTCCGGCGTAAATTGGATAAGCTCGCTGTCATCCTTACAGGTAAAATCATGCTTTGGCTTTTCTGTTGTTGTGTCTCCACCGACACCGCCGCAATTTCGGATCAGCCCTGGCTTGCGGTTTAGTCCATCAACCTCTCTTACTGCCCCGTCGGATGAAATGGCTTGAATAGAAGTAGAAATCTTTGCAATTTCAGTATTCAAGCCAGTAGGCGAGAGCAGCAGGCTGGTTCTGCTATTGATTGCCTCACTTATCAGTTTTCCATTGATCACTGAAATTCCGGCCAGATCGCCTGGTGTACCATCATTCGCTCCAACTACAAAATACCCGGCATTAATTCCGGCGATCGTGTTATTCCTTCCTGCCATTTGGGTTAAGGTCTCTTTTCCAATTATCTGATCATTTGCTAATACGGGCTGCAGCTTTCCATGGAAGCCGGCCGGATTTACTTCAAGGATATTGACAACCCATGGCCCTGTAGTTTTCCCGCCATCTTCACCAGTATAGACAACCCGCAGACCTGTGTAGCCTTGCTTTGCCAGCCTTTGCTGTAATTCTTTGGCCTCCGTTTCTTGTTGAAAACTGCCGGTACGGACTACATATCCGAGCGGCCCTTTTGCTTGGTCATCCATTGCCCGATCTGAAACCTTGTTAATTTGAATATTTTCAAAGCCATCCTCTTTTAATTTTTTCGATAAAGCTTTCGCCTGTTCATGTGTTTCAACAAATGCTGCATCGACTGTGTAATAGTCCTTGGCTGATACTTTCCCGCGGATCACTTTTGTATAAGTCACTCCGGGAGCCAAAGTCTTTGTCGTTCTTTGTTCTTGCAGGCTAGGAATTCCAAGCGGCAGAGCCGTTTTTTCATTATGTATTTGCAGAAGTTCGTTGGATTGTGCCTGTACAGGAAGTTGGTGAGTGGTGTTAGCAAGCAGCCCCGCTGCCAAACTAATAGTGGCAACCGGTAATATGAATTTTTTCCTTAACCTTTTCATTTCCCTCTCTCCTTTAATAACCTTATTTATCATTGATTTTAACAAACGGAGATTACAGGATGATTAATTCATTGCCAAGAGTTTATTTAGTTTTTGTAAAATTCCCACTAAAATGCACACTTTATTTAATAACCATCGATAATTTATAATTTGCATACTTGTTTAAGTCTACCAAAAATTGATCTAACAGTTCATTAGATGGGAATTTACATTCAAGAAGATAACAACCATCTCCACTGATTTTATAGTTATGTAGGATGTATTTCTCTTGTGTTTTTATAAATGAGAGATACGGTTGATGATGAGTACTATCAAACGGTAAATGAAACCCGGTTATATTAACCAAATCGAATGAAAGTACTACCATTCGGGCAATGAAAACCGTAAAGGTCTAGTAGTTCCCTGCTTTAACTAATCTGTTGTTCCATTTCAGCGAGGACCCTCTCTAGAGAAATGACAACACCCTTGTCATCCTTATAACAAATATGCTGCGGGCGGAAATGAACCGGCGAATCCAGACCAGCCGCCGCAGCGATACGAAATAGTCCTTGTCTTAGGGTAACTAAATAGTTGACGACACGGTACTTCTTTTCATCTATGACGAGGGCTTTTTGCATGTCTGGGTCAGTTGTAGCAACACCAACCGGACAAGCATTGGAATGACATTTTAATGTTTGTATACAGCCCACTGTAATCATAAATCCACGGGCAATATTAACTAAATCTGCGCCAAATGCCAATGCAATGGCAATTCGGTCGGGGGTGAACAGTTTACCTGAAGCTATGATTTTCACGCGGTCACGCACACCATATTTTTTCAAAGTTAAATCTAAAATAGGGAGGGCTGATTTAATTGGCAGGCCCACACTATCAATTAACTCCTGATAAGATGCTCCTGTACCGCCTTCACCCCCATCTACGGTAATAAAGTCCGGGCCTTTTCCAGATTCCTTCATATATCTTGCCAATTCTTCCGCGCTATCATTGCTTCCAATGACAATCTTCATTCCAACCGGTTTTCCTGTATGATTGCGAATTTTTTCAATAAAATCACACATGGAGGCAATATCGCCGAATTGTTTAAACCGGTTTGGGCTGTCTACAGATTTGTAGGGTTCCACTTTCCGAATTTCAGCAATTTCTGGATTGACCTTTTCCGCATCAATATGCCCACCGCGCGTTTTTGCTCCTTGAGCCAGTTTGATTTCGAATGCTTTCACTTGCGGAATCTCGCTTTTTCGTTTCAATTCATCCCAATCTACATCACCATTTTTATCACGGATGCCAAACAGACCCGGACCAATCTGCATAATGATATCGACTCCGCCCTCTAAGTGGTAAGGAGACAAACCGCCTTCCCCAGTGTTCATCCAGGTGCCCTTTGCCAAAGCTAAGCCTTTAGATAAAGCAGTAATAGCATTTTTCCCCAATGCCCCATAACTCATCGCTGACATGCCAATCAGGCTTTTAACCACAAAGGGGTATTTGGTATTTGGGCCAATGACCACCGCATCGTCATCATGAAGTAAGTTGGCGAGTGATTCATCATCTTCCCACTTTTCCTCCCTATCCGTAAACAGGGGATCTTTTAGCAAAATATATTTTTTGGTGGTAACAGTAGTTTCGTGATCCATTTTGATTTCTTCGTTTAATTTTGGAAACATATCATTTCGAACGAAAAAGCCTTCTTCGTCAAAATCACGTTTGGATCCAAATCCAACAACATCCCGCTGATATTTGGCACTCTTTACGATGTGCTCATAATCATCCCTGGAAAACGGTTTACCCTCCGTATCACTGTTAAACCAATACTGCCGCATTTCCGGACCAATTTTTTCAAAAAAATAGCGTATCCGGCCCAATACAGGAAAATTCCTTAAAATAGAGTGCCTCTTTTGATTTCGGTCGAAAATAAGTAAATATCCGATAAAAGCAATAATCGCAAATAGTACAAGTACCAAAAAGACAAATACAATGATGACAAATATATCAGCAATATTCATTTCACATGGCTCCTATGTGATGGACTGGATTTAATAATTATTCATATTTTTTCCCCCGCTTGGGAATTTATTCAACAGAACACCCAGCCATTTTTCCCAGAAAAAAAACCGCTTGTATGAACTACGCTTTTTGGATGAAAGAGTTATTATCACAATCTATAAAGTGTAAACTGTTTTCTCTTAATAAAAGAGCGAACAGAATCTGTTCGCTCTTTTTGAAATCACTCTGGAGAATAATGGTATAATTAAGGCTATTCCCCAATTATATTATTTTTGTAACGTAAAAGTTAGTTTGCAATAACTCACAAACATTTGACAAAATGTCTGTAATTTAATTAACTTTCATACGTTGGAAAGTTATTAATCACTTTTTTTCAGTGCATTAACAAATAACTGAACTGCAGAATAAATAAATTCATCGCTGTCTATTGAAGTAATTTGATGACCTTCTACAAAATGACGTGAAACAAATTCGCCATACACCATATACAAATAGGTCATTGCCAAACTTTCAACATTGCCATCGAATTTTATCTTTCCTTGTTGCTGCATTTCTAAAAAGTAATAGATAAGAAGTTCTTTTAATTGACGTGGGTGTTTATTAATTTGATTATACAACCCATCAATTGAATTCCCTTCTTTAAATGCAATTAGAATGACCTTTTGATTTTTCTTCATTAGTTTATGATAAGATTCACTTATCATAAACAAATCTTTTTCTAAATCCCAAACAATATTTTTCTCAAATAGTTCTTTCATCGAAGTAGAATAATAGAATCGGTCAATCGCCGCTTCTAATATACCTTGCTTTGTTCCGAAATGACGAAATAATGTCATTTCACTAACAGATGCTTCTTTTGCAATTTCCTTTGTTGAAACTGCTTTATAACCTTTTTCAGCAATTAAATTTATTGCTGCATACAATAGACGATCACTAGTATCTGACATATCTATACCCAAAATTCCCACCTCAATATTAGTCGCTTAATGTAATAATATTTTAAGCGCATATTGATTGTCAATGAAAGGAATATACGTTCCTCGAATTAATTATTAGAAACTTCTGAATTTTTATTCCAAATAATCAGCTGCGAAGAACTTAACTTGCTTCCATTTACCATCGACTACTTCCATTAATGCATACGATGAAGAAATATTTCCGTGTTCATCAAAATCAATAGGGCCTGAAGCTCCTTGATAGTTAATATCGTTACCTTTTCTCAATTCTTTCAAAGCATCTTTAAAGTTATTTACTTCCTTACCAGGAGGGTTTGTTACTTCACGAATTTTATCATTAATAGCTGAGCCACTGGCTTCACCTGCCGCTTCCATAGCAAGCGCAGTAGCAATTACAAGATCATAAGCATTAGCATTGTAATAACCACTTGATGGTGCAGCATTAAAACGGGCTTTATATTTTTCATTAAAGGTCTTAAATGCTATGTTCTTCTCATCTTCCATTGGAATAATTGTCCTAATACCTTCTGCTGCATCTTTACCAATAACATCGATAAATTCTTGAACTGCAACGTCAGGTGTTACATACCAAGACCAGTCGTAACCTTTTTGCTTCGCCGTTTTGAAAATCATTGGGGCTGTATCAATTCCACCAGAATAGTAGACTAAGTTTGGTTTAACATTGGCAATATTCTTTAATTCGCCATTATACGTATTTTGTCCGGTATTAAAAGTAACTTCTTTTAATATTTTTCCTCCATTTTCTTTATATAGTTCATTAAACATTGCGACATCACTTTGGGCTCCTTCATAGTTGCCAACCATAACAGCTATTTCTTTATACCCATTTTCCATAAAAACTTTTGCCCTGACAGCTCCAATGGCGGAATCGGAAGCAGCTGTACGGAAAGCATAATTTCCTCCTACTTTATCTAATTCAGTAGAACCTGCAAATGGTGACATGACTGGGACTTTAGATTTTGGAGCTTCACTTAAAAGTGCAAGCATTGACTCTGTTTCAGGCCCAATTGCTGTAACAGCTTTGTCAGCACTTACAAGCTTCTGATATCCTTTGATTGCCCCTTCAACAGTAGAAGCTGTATCTACATCAATGATTTTAACTTTTTTTCCATCTAAAATACCGCCTGCCTCATTTATTTCCTCTTGAGCTAAAATAATCGAATTCATATTTTCTTTCGTGAATGAGGCTAGCCAGCCTGTCAAACCACTTAAATAACCAATATTTACTTGACCCCCGCTCTTACTCGCACTTTTCCCAGTCGTATTGCCAGCTGCACTTGTACATCCACTTACAACAGCAACACTCATACCAATTAAAAATAGGCTTTTCATTTTTTTTCTCACTTCGTTTCCCCCCTTAATGTCTTAAAAATAATTCTTCCAAATTTTCTTCTTCCATAAATTGTCTTCCTGTTCTCTCCATTTTTATTACTCCTGAATCCATTAGGTAAACACGATCTGCATGGATGAGGACATCTTTTGGATTCTCTTCAACAACCCAGATGATGGTAGTTCCTTTATTGCGTATTTCCACTATCAACTCTATTAACCCTTTAATAATTTGCGGTGCCAACCCAGTGATCGGCTCATCTAATAGGAGTAACTTTGGATTTACAATTAATGCACTTGATAAAGCTAACATTTGTCTTTCCCCACCGCTTAATGTACCAGCTTTTTGATTTATTCTTTCTCTTAGACGAGGGAACATATCAAGCATCTCTTCAATTCTGCTTTGTGGATTTTTTAGAGTATAAGCTCCCATTTCAAGATTTTCTCTTACACTTAATTCTCTAAATACATTTTTACGCTGAGGCACATAACCTAAACCCATTTTGGCAATTTCACTTGGCGGCAGATTATCGATCCGTTTATCAAATAAACGAAGAGATCCTTTCATCAGAGGCAACAAACCACTTATAGTATGCATAAGCGTTGTCTTGCCTGCGCCATTTGAACCTATTATTGCTACCAATTCCCCCTCTTCCACCTTAATACTTACATCATGTAATATAGGTATTTTTCCATATCCTGAAACAGCTTCTTTCACTTCAAGAAGACTCATTATTGCTCACTCCTAAATAGACGGATTTTACCTGCTCGTTATTTGATATTTCCTCCGGAGTGCCTGATGCAATCAGTTCACCATTTGCCAAACAATAAATACGATCACATATCCGATAAATAAAACCTAAATTATGATCAATAACTAGAAATGTCATTCCTTCTTCTCTAAGTCGTAAAATATGTTCAACCATTTTATCAAGCATACCTGGATTAACACCAGAAGCCGGTTCATCTAATAGCATTATTTTGGGATTAGCCATCAGTTGTCTGCATAACTCTAATAATTTTAGTTCAGCCGCACTTAAGTTTTCTGCTAGTTCATTTCTTTTATCATATAAATTAAACTGTTTCAGTAAATCACAAACTATATAGTAATTTTTCTTTTCTGTTTCTTCGATATTTTTCTTATATATAAACGTTTTAAAAATCCCTTCACCCTTTTGTGTTGGCACAACCATTAAATTTTCTAGAATACTCAGTTTTGGAAATCCTACAGGCGTTTGAAATGTTCGGAGTAGTCCTTTTCCAACTAGATCTTCCGGCTTGACATTCGTAATTTCTTCATCTAAAAAGTTAATTTTCCCTTTGTTCGAGTTAAGAAAAAGACTGATCATATTAAAAAGTGTCGTTTTTCCAGCACCATTTGGACCAATTAATCCTACTATTTCCCCTTGATGGACTTCCATCGATACATTTTTAACAGCTTGCACACCACCAAAGTTTTTACTAATTCCATTTACGAGCAACATTTGGACTGCCACCTTCCGTTAGCACAATTCCTCTATCCTGATTAAACTTCAATAACTTTTCTACGGATTTGAATTTCTCTGCAATCAATCCTTGCGGAAGGAATCGAAGAACCAGAATTAACATAGCACCTGATATTAATTGACGCATTCCCGCTAAAAGGACACTATACTCGGCTGGCACTGGGATGAAACGGGTTGCTTCTTGAACAAATATAAGAACGAAAGCCCCCAATATCGCACCACGGTTATTCCCTATACCCCCTAAAACAAGTGCAGTCCAAACGGTAAAGGTAACAGCTGAACCAAACATATTAGGTGCAATAATCGACATATACCAAACGTAAAAGCAGCCAACTACCCCTATCATCGAACTACTAAGAACAAATACCTTTAATTTCGTACTAAATATCTTCTTTCCAATAGACTGAGTTACTTGTTCATTTTCACGAATAGCTCTTAAGTAACGTCCGATTGGAGATTCAGCCAATCTTTGGGCAAAGTAGTAAAATATAGCTAAGGTTACAAGGACTATTCCAGCAAAGAACACCATATAAACTTCACCTGGAATGATATCCTGAAGGGGCTTTGCCAATCCGAACATTCCAACATTTCCATTTGTAAGCCATTTCTCATTCGTCGCAACGATTCGAATAATTTCAGCAAATGCAAACGTTGTAATTAACAAATATTCACTTCGCAATCTTAAGGATGTAAATCCGATAAATAGACTGAATAAACCTGTTATCACTGCAGATCCAATAATCCCTACGATCATAGGTAAACCTAATCCATACGGAGCTCCAGTCGACAATACCGTATATGAGTAGGCACCTATTGCAAAATACCCAACTAATCCCAGATCCCACAATCCTAGAATACCACCATTAATATTTAATGAAATGGACAGCATGGCATAAATTCCACCTAAAGCAACAAGCCCCGATATAAAGACGAGTATATCCATTATGATGCTCCTCCTCTTGATAATCCCTGCGGTCTAACAAGTAAAACGATAATGACAATGATGAACGCAACGGCTGTACGATAGGAAGTCGGAATAACTATTGTGCTTAGATCCATACTCAATCCGATAATTAATGCAGCGAGCATTGTACCATAGAGGTTCCCCATTCCTCCAACGATTACCACTGACATGATGACTAAAATTTGGTGCCACCCCAATTCCATATTAAGCGTACCAGTCATCGCCAGAAAAATACCAGCTAACCCTGCTAAACCGGAAGATAACAGCCAAACATAATTTGATAATTTTTTCGAATTGATACCTCTTAATTGGGCTAAGTCACGATTTTCTGCCATTGCCCTGAATCCTTTCCCATTTCTTGTTTTTGTAAGAATTAAATGAAGGGAAACGATACAAACCAATGATGTGATGATAATGTTCAACTCTAGGAAGGAAATGATTTGCGTTCCAAATAATTCAATCATTTTACTAGTTTCTAAACCAAAGGTCCTGATTTCAGGACCTACAATTCCTTGGACCACACCATAGATTACCCAAGAAAGTCCGACTGAAGTAAACAATAATACTAAAATTCCATTTTTTCGAACTGGAAAATAAAAGATTTTCGCCAAAACTAACCCAAGTATTGCTGTCGAAATAACTGATGCGATTGCTGCTAATAAAAAAGGAAGATTCAATACCACTTTGAATAAATAAGCAGAATATGCACCAATTAATAAGGTTTGTCCGTGTGCAATATTTAAGAAGTTTTCGGTTTTCCAAACCATAGAAAACCCAATGGAAGCGATGATCAAAATACTGCCTGTAACTATACCAAATATAAGATAATCCATTTCCAACCCCCCAGTACTTTTGAATGAACTATGCGACTACTTAGGCATGAATAGACCTATTCCTTTTTATGTGTTTAGCACGCTTAAAGCAGCTTAAGCGTTTCACTGAGAATGTTCTGCCTCTTTTATTAAATGGAATATTCGATTCGGGCTAAGCGGCAACTCGGTAATTTCAATTTTCAATGGATGTAAGGCATCTCTTATAGCATTAGCAATTGCTGCTGGCGGAGAAATAGTACCTGCTTCTCCTACCCCCTTAATTCCCATCGGATTCCTTGGTGATAATGATGTTACATCTTCCATTATTACATCTGGTATTTCGATAGAAGTCGGGATTAAATAATCCATAAATGTTCCCGTCATAAGTTGACCGTAGTCGTTATAGACAATTTCTTCATAAAGCGCGGCTCCAATCCCTTGAGCTACCCCTCCTTGGACCTGTCCGGCTACTATCATTGGATTTAACATTCTTCCACAATCATCTACAACGATATATTTTTCAATCGTAACAAACCCTGTTTCTTTATCAACTTCGACAATTGCAATATGAAACCCAGAAGAATACGTAACCGTTTCTGGTGAAAAATAATGAGAAGTTTCTAAGTTTGGATCCATACCTTCAGGAAGTTTACAGTTTGGTCCGGGTCTTGAAGCACTAATGATATCGTTGAATGTGACAAATACATCCTGTGTTAATGGATTAAATATTTTCCCATTTTCCAATAATAATTGTTCAGTATTTTCCTCTAATAACACACTTGCAATTTTAATGATTTTTTCACGCAATTTTGCCGAAGCAATGTGAACCGCATTTCCAGCTGTTACCGCACTGCGGCTAGCGAATGTTCCTACACCGAAGGGAACGACATCTGTATCACCCGCTCTTACAGTAATATCATCTGGGCTCACCATTAGTTCATCCGCACAAATTTGCGAAAATGTGGTTTCATGACTTTGTCCGTGTGGAGTTGATCCCACACTTACAATGAACTTCCCTGTTTCATCTAAACGAACAATTGCTCCCTCATACGGACCAATCCCAGTTCCTTCTACGAAGGAAGATATTCCAATGCCTACGTATTTCCCCTGGCTTTTTAACTCCTTTTGTTTACTGCGGAATGTTTCATAGTCTGCTAGTTCAAGTGCTTTCTTAAAACTGGCGGGGTAATCCCCACTATCATAAATGAGTTTGAAACCATCCCGATAAAACATTCCTTGATCATAAGGCATCTCTTCATGCTTAATCATGTTTTTCAACATAATATCAATCGGATCCACCTCTAATTGTTCGGCAACCATATCAATAATACGGTCCATTACATACACTGCTTCCGGACGTCCAGCTCCACGATAAGCAATATTTGGTGCTTTGTTTGTCAACACACAGTATCCTTTAATGTCAAAATGATCAATCTTATAAAGACCTCTCATATGTGCTGCTGTATTATAGGAAACGGTTAATAACAAAGGATTATATGCTCCGTTATCAACAACAAATTCATCTTGAATTCCTGTAATTGTCCCATCGTCCTTATAAGCGACTTTGACTTTGTGAATTTGATCCCTGGCATGTCTAGTACTTAACATATGCTCTAATCGATCTTCAATCCATCTTACGGGTCTTTCCAAAACTATAGATAAATATGGGATTAGTATTTCTTCAGGATATACTGCACATTTTGCACCAAAGCCGCCTCCCATATCAGGGGCTATCACTCTTATTTTGTTTTCGTCTATACTTAATAATCGGGATAAATTTGTCCTTACCATATAATTGACTTGTGTAGATGTCCAAACTTCTAATCTTTCTAATCTTGTGTTATACGTAGCTACTACTCCGCGGGTTTCCATTGGATTTGCTGTAACACGAGGGGTTTTAATTTTAGTCTCTAAAACATGGTCTGCCTTTGCAAATGCCTCTTTCGTGTTGCCAATAGATAAGTCAAAATGTGCTTGAACATTGTTGCCTAAATAAGGATGTATAACTGTAGCATCTTCAGCCATTCCCTTATAAGGATCTGTAACAGGCTGCATAGCTTCATAATCTATTTTCACTAATGCCGCCGCATCTTCAGCAATATATCTATCTTCAGCAACCACGATTGCAACTGGCTGCCCCACATACACTACATGCTTTTTCGCAAGCAAGTCTTCAGGACAAGGTTTTATTACAGGTTTTATGGAATCTATTAAACTTTTTGGTAAAGAAAACTCTGAAAGCGAAGGGAGCGACTTTACCTTCCCTTCAATATCGCTTGCAATAATAACGGCGTGAACTCCTGGATGTTGTTCAGCAGCCGTTTTATCAATATTTTTTATGAGTGCGTGAGCATATGTGCTCCTAATCACTACTGCTTCAACCATATCGGTTAACTTTATATCTGCGACAAATTGGCTTTTACCTGTAAGTAATCGATAGTCTTCTTTCCGCTTGTAACTTTGGCCTACATACTTTGTCATCATTTCACCCCTTTTCATTATGACTTCACTGCTACCTGCTCTTTCTTATCTACCCTTTGATTTGACACGTTTTCTGTTGTATACTGCTTGACTGCCTTGATGATATTTGTATATCCCGTACACCTGCATAAATTCCCAGAAATCATTTCTCTTATTTCACTTTCATCCGGTGAGGGGTTTTTCTCCAAATCACATACTAAAGACATGAGAAATCCTGGTGTACAAAAACCGCATTGCAGCGCATGGTTATCAGAAAATGCCTGTTGTAGTGGATGAAGCGTGCCATTATCCGCTGCAAGTGATTCAACGGTTTCAATTTCCGCTCCATCTGCTTGGACTGCAAGGACTAAACATGAACGGACAGGCCTATTATCCATTTTTACCGTACATGCCCCACATACTCCGTGTTCGCACCCAAGATGAGTACCCGTTAGTCTTAATTCTTCACGTAAAAAATCTGCTAGTAAAAGACGCGATTCAACATCTTTAATAACTTTTTTTCCATTGACAGTTAACTCGATCTTTTCGAGGGTCATGCCATCATCCCCTTCGGTACTCTGTTAATTGCAGTCTGTAATGCTCTCTTTGTTAAAATTGTGGCTAAATGAACCCGATATTCTACCGAGGAGTGAAGATCACCTTCAGGATCCAGATAGTCTTCTATTGAACCTACAGCTTCCGTTATTACATGTTCCGTTGGCTCTTTTCCAATAAGAAAGTCTTCAATGTCATCTAAGACGATGGGTGTTGGTCCCGCACCCCCAACAGCTAATTGAACAGAAGAGAAGTAACCTTTTTCATCGAGTCCAACTACTGCCGCTACTTCAACAAGGGCAAAATCACCATGTCTTCTAGTCATTTCTATGAAAGCGGAACCAAAATTCTCGTTTATAATAGGAAACCTAATCTCTTTCACTAATTCGGTCGGTTCCAACGTTGTTAGAAGATAGGTAAGGAAGAATTCGTCTGTTGGAACTGTCCTTTCCCCTTCTGGGCCGATAATTACGATTTCCCCGCGCAGCGCACTTAAGATGCACGGTAACTCTGCAGATGGATCCGCATGAGCGATACTTCCTCCTATCGTTCCACGACTCCGGATTTGTGGATGGCCTACATTTTTCATGCCCTCAATTAATAGTGGGCAATATCTACTGATCAACTCCGATTCTTCTACCTCATAATGTCTTGTTAATGCGCCAATCGCAATGACTGAACCGTCTTTTTTTATATAATTTAATTCTTTTATGCGGCTGACATCAATTAAATACTTCGGCGTAGATAACCGCATATTTAGAACAGGAATTAAACTTTGTCCGCCAGAAATAATTTTTGCATCTTCCCCATAATCTGCTAAGTATTGAAGTGCATCTTCAATCGTAGCTGGTCGTAAATATTCAAATTTTGCCGGTTTCATTATTAAACCTCCCCTATGTAAATCGGGTGGGAATTAGTTAGGCACTTTTTTTCCCAGTTTCCTTCTCAACATCTTTAAAGAACTTCCCTGCCATAAATTTAGCAATGCCACTCAACACCCTGCTTCCGACACTTGCAATCATGCCTCCCACGTCCGCTTGGCAATCCCATTCAAGAACGCAGCCTTTTTCAGTTGGGTTGAGCTTGCAGTCCATTTTCGCCTTTACATGCCCTGGCGAACCACTTCCTTCGGCATTAAATACATAATAATGAAACTTTTCGATTTCCTCTAGCTTTACTTTCCCAACATATTCACCCTTAACAGCAGCAACCCCCAGCTTCATGACCACTTCGTATTCATTTTCACCAACAAGTTCTAACTTTTGGCAGCCTGGTATTACTTCTTTTAAAATTTCTGGATCATGTAACGCATTCCAAATGACTTTTACTTGGTGTCCAAATTCCCTATTTCCTTTTAACTCCATTATTTATGATCCTCCTGATTTATAGTTAGCACTAACAAACATAATATTTATTTTCCTAACTCTTATCAATTAGTGATACTGCGTTAATCGAAATAAAGTTTATCCATAGGTAATCACACGATCATTTTCAACAGTCATTCTCACGAGTGCATTTGGCATTCCCAATTCTACTTTTTTGCCTTCTAAATCCGCTTCTTCCATACCTCTAGCTCCACAGGAAACTTTTGATAATACAATCTTTCCGCCGCCCTTAATGATTTTCTCCACTGAATCTCTTAACGTAACAGCTGTTTCTCCGATCCCAAGTGTTTTATTTAAATTTTCATCACGGATGAGTTCTACAGCAGCCCCTGCTAAAAACATTGAAACCTGATGGCCCTCCTCTATTGCTGTTCTTGCAATAAGAAAGGCACGATCGGCCTGAGTAGGTGCAGAAGGACCATGTGTTAAATGTACAAGTATTTTCGCCATTTTGTTCTCTCCCTTCTATTTAAATTGTATTCATAATAGACTTTCACACTATTGAACTGGAAAAACTTAATAGCCAGAAAAAGAAAAATCTCCGTTTGAATTAAATTGGTGGGTACTAACTAACATTTGTGTGCTATTTACTTTATCACTATGAACAACTTGTTAAATACATCATAAATTAAACATTCGGAATTTTCAAGACATTTTCGGTTTTGCAGTTAAATTTTTCCCAGCAGATTCTATTAATGAAGATACCCTTTTAATAGCAATTTAAAGAGGCTTTCCCAAAACAAAGAGCAGGGCACTCCAACGCTACAAATAGATAAATAAAATCAAACGTGGACAAGCCAGCCTTTTTCAGGACAGCCTCTTTCATCATTTTGATATTACGGATTTTTCTGTTGCCAATAACCTCCCAGCGTTTGGTACAACTGGTTTTAGACCAAGGTTTTTCAAGATTTGATATACCGTTGATGTTGCAGCAGATAAAACCGGCAGTCCAATTTCGTCCTCAACAATTTGAATAGCTGGTAAGGACGGCATTTGTACACACGCAGACAAGACAACTGCATCTGCACCGTTCGTATTTAAATTTCTAGCATGTTTTACAAGATTCATTGGATCCAATCTACCTACCTCTAGGTTATCAGATACTTCAAGACTAATAGAGTCAATGACTTCAATGCCACTCGTATTTAGATACTCAATCACCATATTTGTTAACGGTTTCATATATGGCGTAATAATGGATACTTTCTTAGCACCAATTTCCTTGATTCCTTCAATAAGTGCACCTGCACTACTTACAACTGGAGCAATACTTTTATTGCCTTTCACAACTTGACATAGACGATCTTCTGAGGATACATGATATCCTGAACCCTGGGACATGATGGCAATTAAACATGCATAGGCTAACACATCGCATTTGGCATCAGAGAGTTCTATTGCACAACGGTCACTATCAAGATCCATCTTTTTTAATTCTTCTTTCGTGACATGCAGCATCCTCATTCTGCTAGAATGAAAGGTAAATGATTCCTCTGGAAACCATTCCTTTCTGCTATTAAGCATTGCAGGAATTTCAGTCTCCATTGTTGTGTTAGAACTTGGTACAATTAAACCAACCCGATAGTTTTTTTGCATGATTTTTCCCCTTCCTTATTTGTTACTTGATTCAATACCGCAACATGTATACAGCCATCCAAACCTTTAGCATGGGTATTTACAGCTTTAAATGTTTCAGATACGTCAAATTCATGTGTAATCATTTTTTCTAGCGGATAACGGCCTGATTCAATGATCTTTAAAGCCACTCCTACTGCTTTTTTCGGACGGCCTAGTACACCTTTGATTGTTAAAAGCTTCCATGTGATTTTACTAGACATGACTTCGTCTGTAAGAAAATGATCTGTACCTGAATGAACAATTGTCCCATGGTATCCTGCTAGATCTAAACATACCTTGAATTGAATGGGGGTTGTTGCAGCATTGATCACCGTGTTAGCCATCTTACCATTCGTAATTTTTGATACTTCCTTTTCAAGATCCTGTTTGTCAGCATAAAGGACATGGGTTGCACCAAATTCTTTCGCAATTGCTAAACGATGAGCATCTTTTGAGAGGCCTGTAACGATAATGGTTCCGGCACCTGCTTCCTTAGCCCCGATTACAGCTCCAAGTCCCATTGGTCCCGGACCTTGGATGACGACTGTATCTCCAACGGTGGTATTTCCAACCTGCTGAACCCAATGAACACCATTAGAAATGGGGATAAATAGTGTCAATAGATCTGCAGGTACTTCTTCGCTTACCTTATGAATAATAGAATGGGGATGCAAATACATATATTCTGCGAAGCCACCCCAGAGTGCTGTTTTCTCATTATGGATGCTCATCGCACCATATCTTAAATCAAAGCAAAGGTGATAATTTCCTGTTAAACACGGATCACAGTGCCCACATGGGATATACTCCTCCACAATGACACGATCTCCCTTTTGTACATTCCATCGTTTTTCTGCTTCTGGTCCAATTTCATCGATATAGCCTACGATTTCATGACCAATGATACAAGGGAGTTTAAATACAGCGTTTCCACCGTGTAAATACCCTTCACTATCCAGCCCACAAACACCACAAGATTCTACACGTAATAGACCATCGTCTTTTCCTACCGCTGGTATTGGAAATTCCATCATTTCAAGTTGTTCTTTTCCCGTCAAAACTGCTGCTTTGGCATGTGTTGGTCTAGTCATTTATTAACCTCCTCCATCACTTCTTCCTAATCTTCCATTTGATAACTTCAAATGGAGCGTTTTCTATTTCCTGACATAGTTCTTCATGACTCTCATATTTTCTGTCAGGGATTTTTCGAACCTTAACTGATGTTTCAAATTCTTCTTTGAACGGAAACGGCTCAATGAACACTGACCCATTGCCAGGTAGTTGAACGGAAAGATGAATCCCTTCACCATGTTGATTTTTACGAACAGGGCCTAGCGTCGCTTCTGCCTGATCTTGAAGTCTATTTAGTGAGACGAGTTGTGACATTCGATCCATTAATTGCAAAAATTCATAATCCATCCATATTTTCTCTTCAAATCCGCTGCGCTTTTCATTAAATTGCCAATATTTCATTTTAACGTCGACCCATTCCTTTTGCGTTTCAATGACTACATTTTGCATAAAGTCCTTTAAATCTTCAGGAATTTTATAGGTAAACGTTGGATCGTAACCAAATCGACTCGTATATAAGCCAATCCAATGCATTCCGATTAACATACCAGCATAAGGATCCTCTTCTAACATTTTTTTATACCCGTTTGAATAAAACTGGACATGCTGCTTAACATTAATATTGATGAAATTAATAGGTCTCCCAGTTTCTTCATTAAATAGAACTTCTTTATCGGGCTCCACCCAACCAATATCATGCTTCTCAACAGCAGTAATTAATGATTGGGAAGGTGCTGCGAATTCTTCATTTCCCCAATGACTTGCTACTTCACCAGCCTGTATCGAATGATGGTACTGATCGACTAACCAAATTTCGTTATCGTGTTTCGTAACAAACATACTCTTCCTCCTAAAGACAATATTTTAAACTATGCATGTTGGACTTTTTTCTTCAGGGCTGTAATCACTTCATTGGTACAAAGGACATCTGCATATTTCTGCGACATGTCAAAAAGGTTCATGGCATGGGTTGTGATCCCACGATCAAATACGCACTCTTCGGGAACGACAACATTTAAATTGTAGGAAAACGCATCAACGACTGAAGCGCGTACACAACCACTAGTTGTTGTACCAGCAACGATTAATGTATCAACATTTTGATCAACTAAATACGAGATGAAAGGTGTTCCGAAAAATGCACTTGGTTTCTTTTTTGAAATAACAATTTCTCCAGGAATCGGTTTTAGCTGCTGGACAATTTCTGTTCCTTTTCCGCCTTCCACTAATGTCGGGTGTCCAAAAACATTCCCTTTAATAGCTGTTTTCTCATTTGAATTATGTTTATGTCCTTCAATAATCGTATAAAAGATCGGTATATTAACCTCCCTGCACACAGTCAACAGTTCCTTAATATAAGGGATTGACTTCCATGCATCCGCTCCACAACTAGTAGGGTATTTTTTAATCGACTGTTCAATTTCCTCAGATTCTTCACCTGTAAAGCCATACGTTACATCAATGATGACTAAAGCAGGTTTCTTGCCAAGTCCATTTACTTTACCTAATCCGGCACCATAATAAACTTTTTGGTCCCTTTCGTCTAAATATTGGTCCCAAATTCTTTTCCCCATTTCCATCCTCCTTAATTAAAAAGTCCTATACGAATTCAGGTTGGGCTCCGATTGTTTTCAACCACTCGCTCTTTAACGTACCTGAATCAAGATCAATCCCTATTAAAATCAAAAAATATTGATCGGAGCTTTCTGACTTCCATTCCATTCTTCTCACACCTGAATATTGAAACAAATTTGAAGTAGTTTTCCCCTCCTCCAAAATCTGAACAAACCCCTTGGCACGAACGATTTTGTCGGCATGCCTAGTGAGAAACCCCTTTACAGCTGCTTTTGTAAGTGAACGATCAGCAGGTAGAACCAACGTTGTCATACTGGAATAGTTTTTTTGCATGCTATTCCCTTTATCTGGACTGTGTTGCTTTACATTATTGGTGGAAAATATATGTTTCAATAGCTTTTCAAAATCGATATCACCGAATTGAGCAAACTCTATTTCTGCAGCAGAGTTCCGTTTTTTGATGATCTTTTTGATTTCATCCCCTGCACTTTCTCTAACCAAATCCATTTTATTGATCACAACATGGTTGGCACATTCTAGTTGATAATACAAAGTATCTTTGAAAGCATGGGAATGAGCATCAAGTAGAAACTCTGCATCAAGGACTGTAATGATGCTTTTCAACTCTACTTTGGCAATAATCTCTCTTTCATTGAGTGTATTTGCTACCTCCTCGGGATTTGCCACCCCTGTTAACTCGATAAAAATGACATCGGGCTTTTTTTGTAAAAGTGCATCGATACTTTGTGTAATTTCACTTTTTTTGCTGCAACATATACATCCATCCAGTAAGGAATCAATTTTTTCACTATCAAAACTCTTCGAAACGAGCAAACCGTCTACATCTACCTTACCTCGTTCATTAATTAACACGGCGTAATTAAAATCGTACTTTTTCGTTTCAGTTAACAATTTTAATAGTAAAGTAGTCTTCCCACTTCCTAAAAAACCGCTTAAAATCACAACAGGAATTCTATTCATTTTTTACCTCACCAGTTAGAGTCCTACCCTATTTTCATTAATTAGTTAGCACTAACTAATATCCTTGTTATAAAAAAACAGCTATCCCGTATCATTTACAATACTTAATCTTGCTTTTCAACGACTTTTGCAATAAAGGAGCCCATTACTAAAGCTAAAACTGGTGCACTAATATGAAAAAAAGAAATATTTGATAACGCAATGACGAAGGCAAACGTTGAGCTTAAGCGGAATTTTTGCTTTGAAAAACCCATTTGTAAACTTGATCCGAGCACTCCTATAAGAGCAAATCCCGCCAACATGGATACAAATGAAACTGGTAACGCTTTAATAAAAGGAATAATTTTCCAGGCGAAAATGCCGAATAGAAGAATCAAAACACCAGAAACAACTGATGCCATATACCTTTTCTCTCTAGGACCTGTCTCATCACTTGCACATATTGCTGACATCATTCCTGCAATGTTTGCACTTTGCCCCCCAAAGAAAGCTGTTATCATTGTAAAGATTCCGCTTGCTGATATTATTTTTTGGGTTGGCGGTTTAAAGTTTGTACTTTCTAATGCACCAATTCCCGGAGCTGCATCATTGCTTAATATAAGTAGTGCCAGCGGTATTGATATTGTAAAGATTCCAATTAAAGAAAATTCCGGTTTAAATACGCTAGGAAAAATATATGAAGTTTCCATTGCTGAAACTTCGATATTTTGTGTAAAAAGTATAATTGGAAGTGCAATACAAACCGCACCAAGAACAGCTGGTATACGCTTAACCCATTTTATAAAAATAAAGTAGCATAGCACTGCTGGGATACCAACAATGGCTAAGTCATTGACTGATGATATTAGACGAACAACATAGGTTGTAATCATTCCGCCTAACATGGCTGCGATAATTTCATTAGGAAACCATTTCATTATTTTTGTGAAGAGCCCGGAAACTCCTACAATATAAATGATCAACCCAGTTATCATATATCCACCAATTAGTTCAGAAAATGAATAATAAGGGGTAATTGTAACAAGAAACGCCACACCAGATAAAGAATGTGCCCCTGTAATTGGAATTTTATAAATTAATGGAAAGAGGATACTGAAGAGCCCTCCAAAAAAATATACCGCAAACATCCAGGATATCGTTTGTTCATGTGTAAAATGTCCGGCATCAGCTGCTGCTAGTATAATAGCGGGCGGTCCCGTCATTGCAAGCATAGCGGATATGATTCCGGAGGAGACATTAGTTGTTGTCAGATCTTGTAATGGCCTTTGTTTGGGTCTATGAATACCAGTTTTCTTACCCAGATAGGCTTCCGTTTCCATAAAGTGCAAACCCCTCAATCATAAGGCAGCCTTATAAAATAAAACTTAGGTTCCCAAGTGGTTCGTTATTGTTTAATAATTCAACCTTCTTTAAGCCGATTTTCAAACCATTTCCTTCGAAGAGCAAATGATGCTCATTTCTGCCAGCAAACATCGTTTGTATTCCTCTTCTTAATTCCACAAGCAGGAAATTAGATGATACAATTATTTTTTCTCCAAACTCTTCAAGTATTTCCACATTTGTAATGAGATGACGTGTTTTCGATTGAGGCTGCTGACCGTACGCCAGACCTGTTTGAAGCCTCCACACTCTTTCTTCCAGCCGTATCCTATCGTCGTAGATAATCGATACGTGTGTTTCAGGGTCAATGTCGTTGTCGTTGCAGGGAATCCAGTATCGGCAGTCTTGTGTAAATAATGCCAGCCACTCTTCAAACTTATTTTCATTAATATATCTTGCTTCTTTGTATAAAAAAGCCTCTATTTGTTGTAAATCAATTCTTGTTTTGATCAAAGCTTTTCCCCTTCCCTTCTTAATCAGATTTTTTTCCGTACATTGTCGAAACAGTTACACTTCCATTAGACGCTTCCATTCCTTATAAATCGCCCGAGTCGATACTTCATCACTCGAATTAGCGGTAATAACTCCATTTTCATCGATCTGTTCCCTATTCAACCCGCGGCTGATTACTAACCATTCATTTCCTTCAGCCTTCAGTCCCTCTTTTACCCGTTCAAAGGCAACTTCGACATCATCCGGGCTGCCAAATCCTGCTGGCCCATAAAAACCTTCGTGAGTTCGCAGACGTTGCGCGTTAACTTCTTTTGATGCACCCTTTAACATAATCGGATAGAGCATCACTTCTGTCCGTTCAACTGATACAGGTTGTATGACCCGGACTTGCGAGCCCAATAGACTAAGATTTGGGAAGATAATTAAATTAAATGGAAGAGCGCCGATATTTAAATCCCCCCCCAATTCGTATAATGAATGCCCATTCCCTAGATCTGATACCTTTTCTTCCTTATGCATCTTAGCGAACTTCATCTTCTCACCTGTCCGCTTCGCAATAATATCAAAAAACGTTTTGTGTACAAAACTTAGGTGATAGGGATCGATTGTATTTTCTACTTGGAACTTCCAGTTAGCATTAAGGAAATACTTGTGCTTACCTGCAGATAATTCGATTCCTTCAGGACCAGAATCAGCAACAAAGTCAATGTATGGCATGGCATTTCCTAAATGCTCTGTCAATGGTTTGACATTCTCGTCTAAGCTAGCAAAAATAAATCCACGGTAACTTTCCACTCTAGGAACTTGAATCAACCCCATTTCCTCCCTGTTGAAATCCTCCCCATATCCATCCTGAAAAGGAGCACCAAGAAGTTTACCGCTGTTTGAATAGGTCCAGCCATGATAGGCGCACCTAAGTACATGAGCGTTGCCGCATTCATCTTGACACACCGATGCGCCCCGATGCCTGCACCGATTAAAGACAACATTAATCTGCTCGCTATCTGCACTTCGTGTAACGATGACCGGCTGTGAACCAATTTTGGTTGTTTTATAATCACCTGCGTTTGCGATCTCACTTTCATGCCCAACATATACCCACGTTTTACTGAAAATCCGATCTATTTCCATTTTAAAAATGGCTGGATCCGTGTAAATCTTGCCGTGAACAGCACCCTCTTTAACATAATCACTAATGTTTATCGTATTTAACATTAATCCTTCACCTGCTTTACATATTTTGTAGAACATTTTTTTGGAGGTAACTTTTCTATCAAGTGGGAGAAATCCTGCTCATTTTCTTAATTATGATTTATAACTTAAAACCGGCTCATTAGTAGAATGACCCTTCCCCTTCCAATGGCTGATTGATGGGTCAAGTATAGGATGAAGATCTTTATGATCACACCATGCCAAGGCTTCTAGTTCAAGTGGATCAAGATAGATAACCCTTTGCGTTCGTATATCCTTGATCATAAGTCTAATGCCGTTGGAAGAAAGATCTACTTTTACAGAAACGTGAGCAAATTCATTTTTAAGGATTAATTCCTCGAACATACTTTACCTCCCTTTGGTAGTTAGTACAAACTAACATTAAAATTAAATTTATAAGCAGAACAAAAATATCATTCTACTTAAAAACAACGTTAGTTGGTGCTAACTATATAGGTGTATTTAAAAATATTACCACTATGACCATGATAATATATAGCAAAGAACGTTGTCAATATAATTCTGAATCTTCAATAATTTCTTTAATAATAATTCAAGTGGAAGATCATGCCTCATTACCGTTCGTTAATCAGTTTCACCTTCCATTAATAACTGATAGTCTCTAGGGGTGTCTACATCGGGTATCGCTTTTCTATTCATCTCAGAATAATAAACTTGATGTTCGAATTTTTTTATTACTGATTTTCCCCCTTCATCCCCATTAATTTTCATTAAATGCGGAAACAGGTTTTTTTTGAATAAGACAGGATGCCCTTTGATCCCTTGATATTTAGCTTGAATTATCGAGAAGCCCTGGTTACGATTGTGATCTTTAATAATTGTATTAATTTCTGCTGATGACATTAATGGCTGATCTCCCAACAAAAAAATAACCGATTGTACAGTTTCTGGTAAAGATCTGAGTCCTATTTTGACGGAAGTTGACATTCCTTTTTCTGACTGATCATTCAATATTATTTTACTGACCCCTTCTATTCGTGCCTCATTGACAAGATTTTTTATAAGTGGATTCACTACAACAATGATCCCTTCCAAATGGGATTTTAGACATTCTTCAATCGCATGTCGTAGTAGTGATTTTCCTTTATAAGGCAATAGCAATTTAGGCTTTCCCATTCTTGTCGAAAATCCAGCAGCTAAAATGATTGCCCATACATGGCCATTTACACTTTCAATAATTGTTCGTCCTCCTTGCTAGGGAAATGAAAAGCCCCTTTTGTTAGCTTATTACCCGTTCCACCGCGATAAACCATTGAAATTTCCGCTATTATGCTCAATGCAATTTCCTCCGGGGTTACCGATCCGATATCCAAACCAATGGGACTATGGATTCTATGTTGATTAGGATGATTATTTAATCCCAAACCATTACCTAATTCATATGTTCTTTTTCTTGGTCCCAACAAACCAATATAGGCTGCTTCTGAATTTAAAACTTCTTTTAACATCATCTGATCTTGTGAAAAATGATGCGACATAATAACAACATACGTATTTTCATCAAGTCTTACATTAGGTATTGTTCCGGGATTATAACAAATTAAATCATCTGCTTCGGGAAAGTTCTTCTGATTTATAAAAGCAGGGCGATGGTCCATTACAGTGACATGCCATTTTATGTTCTTTGCCATCTGTACTAATGGTATGGCATCCGGCCCGGCACCAAATATGACAATTCGTGGAGATGGAGCAATTGTATCATAAAAAACTTGAAACTCTTCTTCCCCACCAATTTGTGCTAATGTACAGTTCGGGCGTGAATCCATTGTGTCTAAAAAATCATTAATAATTCCTTTAAATGGAATGTGATAATATTCCTGGTTTTCCGGGTCAACTAACCATTTACTACCAACCAAATTTGGATTCTCTGCTTTCGTGATGGTAATACTGTGAATCGTTTTGCATAAGCCAAGTTTAAACCAGTTTTCAATTTGTTCTGATTTCGCCAAGTCTCGAATTGGAGAATATGGTTCTAGCAAAATATTCATTTTGCCATTACATCCCAAGCCCAGCCCCCATAAAAGATCTCCTTCACCTTGAAAATTATAATTTACGATTTTAGGCTGTCCATTTTCGATTACTTGAAAAGCGATCTCTTTTAAATCACCCTCAACGCACCCTCCGCTTACCAGTCCAGTAAACTGTCCATCTCCTGCTATAAAGCATTTTGCGCCGGTCTTTTGATAAGTGGAACCTTGTGTAGAAATAATTGTTCCAAGAACACCCTCTAAACCAAGGCTCTTACATCGAATTATTTCCTTATATATTGCCTGCATGTTGCCCTCCCTTAAATTAGAAATTACCATTAAAGAATAATGATTAATTAACTCCCTTTCTAGATTAAGCGTTTACATTTTATAGAGATTAATGAAGAAGTGTTTAGCAAATTTTAGTAATAACCTATATTATTATTTCTAAATTCTGATTTGTCAATATATTTTGTTTTTAATGATTTTAAACACTTTTAATGGTTTATTCATAATTTGTTCATTTCTAGAGATTATGATGAATACATGAATCGGACATGATCTTTTCATAGCCTTTCAACCCCCTTTTAATATATATTTTTTTATCCGGCCTATTGCCGGATATTTTTTTGAGATTCTGACTCCAAGCAATTTCTAATGTGATACATGATTAATTAGAGAATAGAGTGTAATGCGAAACCTTTAAATGATTGATTTGACAACGGCCAACAAAAAAAGCTGTAATTCCTTTGGAACAACAGCCGGCATACATTTTTTGCTACAATATAGTTTATTTTGCTCTAAACGGTTCTAAAGTATCTATGACACTATTAATAAAACTGTTCCCCGCCCCCCAATCAAACCGGAAGATTGCTCCTTGGGCAGTGCCTGATGCTGCTGCATGTACTTTTGCAGCCCCTTCCAAGTTATCGATGGTAATGGTCATGGAACCACGATTACCTGAGCGAAAATAATATTTTTCAAACACTAATACTATGAATTCGAAATTCCCGATTGAACGATGATAGCGGTCAATTAATGTACCTGAAATACTTCCATTTACAATTGCTTCTTCTATCTTCTCACTTGCTTCTTTAGGTGTTATCGACACGATAATTTCACTAACGTCCATATGTTCTCCCCCTAAAAAATATCTTCCTATACTAAAATCAACAAAATACCTTTCATATTTTATGGGAATCTTATCCTTCCATACGTTTTGAATTTATTTTAGTTTCATTTTCTAATATCTTTCTTGTCATTAGCATCCTTAATCAAAAAGTTCCAAAAATATTGTGAATCCTTCCGAAGTGATATTAGACGATGTTAATTTTTTGGCTATTGTGACTGGATTTTCTTTACTAGTTAATTGTTTATTTGTTCTTGGTTTCACTCCTTTCTACCAAATCACCATATTTTGTACTAGTCAAAATAAAGGTTTCTGTTATAATGAGTTGGGAATATAATTTAATAGCTAGAATTGTAGGGGAACCGGTGTTGCCGGTTGAGATTACATCCTTAAGATGTTGACTCTTAGTACCTGATCTGGTTGATACCAGCGGAGGGAACATATTCTTGAACAATTGAAATTGTTTGCTTATATGCGCCCTAGGTTCTCCACTAGGGTGCTTTTTTATTGTCTAGCTCCACAAGGAAAGCTTCGGCAGCATAAGCACCGCACGAAGAAAAAGCGTTAGCTTTTTCGAGGAGGTCATACGCCGCTGACCAGGGCGCTTGCGCTTTTCTAATTATGTACATAGGAGGAAGAGGAATGAAAAAGTGGTTAATCGTATTATGTTCATTATTAATGATTGCGGGCTGTAGCAATCAGAATTCAGGATCAGAAACGAAAAAGAAAGACAAACACTCTCTGAAAAAGGTATCTGTTGTACTAGATTGGACACCAAACACGAATCATACCGGTTTATATGTTGCAAAAGAAAAAGGCTATTTTAAAGACGAAGGATTAGATGTGAACATCATTATGCCAGGTGATGCTGGAGCAGATCAGCTTGTGGCTTCAGGTAAATCAGAGTTTGGCGTAAGTTATCAAGAATCGATCACACAGGCCCGTATACAAGGCGTTCCTCTTGTTTCTATAGCAGCGATCATTCAACATAATACATCTGGTTTTGCCTCACCAGTTTCGAAGAACATTGTTACACCAAAGGACTTTGTAGGTAAAACATACGGTGGCTGGGGCTCACCTGTTGAAGAATCTGTTATTTCTTCATTAATGAAAAAAGAAAATGCCGATGTGAATAAAGTTTCGATTGTAAATATGGGAGATACTGATTTCTTTACAGCTGTGAAACGAGACATCGATTTCGCATGGATTTATTATGGCTGGACTGGTGTAGAGGCAGAGCTGCGTGGAGAAACGCTCAATATGGTGTACTTAACAGACTATTCCGATAAACTCGATTATTACACGCCAGTTCTCGCAACGAATGAAAACATGATTAAAGAAAACCCAGATACAGTAAAAGCTGTTGTAAAAGCTGTTTCTAAAGGATATGAATTTGCTATTAAACATCCATCCGATGCTGCTGACATTTTAATTAAAGCAGTGCCTGACTTGGATCCAAAGCTTGTTAAGAAAAGTCAAGAATGGTTAGCCTCTAAATATCAAGATGATGCACCGAGATGGGGCGAGCAAAAACAAAAAGTATGGGAAAATTATGCTTCATGGATGTTTGACAATGGACTTCTTGAGAAAAAGCTTGATTCCAAAGAAGCATTTACAAATCAATTTTTACCACAATAAGGGGGTTATGAAATGACAAATTCACTGATCAGTATTCAAATCATACCAAAAACAAAAAATGGCGAAAGTGTTATTCCTTATGTAGATGAAGCAATCCGAGTGATTCAAGAGTCAGGGGTAAAATTCGAGGTACATCCTCTTGAAACAACAATGGAAGGCGATTTACAGCAATTACTGCAGGTTATCACGAAAATGAACGATCGCATGATTGAGATGGGCAGCAGTAACGTTATCTCCCAAATAAAAGTTTTGTACCAACCATCTGGCATCTCCATGGGTCAACTTACGGAGAAATATAGATAATGATAAAAATCATATCGAAAGGGTGGAGACCATTACTGGTTCTCCTCCTTTTATTCATTGTATGGGAAACGGTTGCAATTATATCCGAAATTCCAAATTGGCTTTTACCCACTCCGACAAAAATATTTTATGAGGGTTTTGATGGTTGGTCTAACTTTTACCCACATTTATTATCAACAATCAAACTATCTTTACTCGGATTTGCACTAGGTTTACTAATCGGTCTACTTACGGCTATTCTATTACACTTACTTCCTTTCATTCGGGAATCGATTTATCCGTTGCTCATCATATCGCAAAACATTCCGATTATCGTCCTAGCTCCTCTTTTAGTGATTTGGTTTGGCTTTGGATTATTACCCAAAATGATCGTCATCACGCTCGTTTGCTTTTTTCCCATCACGGTTGCCGCTTTAGATGGATTTAAGCAAACTTCCAATGAGTTAAAGCATTACATGATTATGGCAGGAGCATCGAATAAGCAATTATTTTGGAAGCTGGAGCTGCCCTATGCCCTTCCTTCCCTTTTTTCAGGTTTAAAAATATCCGCTACCTACAGTGTTATGGGTGCAGTTATTTCTGAATGGCTTGGAGCGAAGGATGGTATCGGTGTGTATATGACCCTTGCATCCTCATCCTTCCGAACAGATCGAGTTTTTGTGGCCATATTTGCGATTGTGACATTAAGTTTATTATTTTTTTCAATCATTGCTCTTATTGAGCGCTGGCTCGTTCGGTGGCAGTTGAAAGGGGCGAAATGAAAGTGAGTCATCTTAAGGTTTCCAATATTTCTAAGCAATTTGACAAGAATGAAGTGATCAAGAATCTCGCATTCACAGTTGAAAAGAATGAGTTTGTTTCCATTCTTGGGCCATCAGGTAGTGGAAAAAGTACGATTTTTAGTCTGATCGGAGGAATTCTCTCACCAGATCACGGAACCATTCATTTAGATCATCAAGTCATTAACGGAAAACGGGGATTTATTAGTTATATGCCACAAACCACTTCTCTCCTTCCTTGGAGAACGATTCTTGAAAATGTTTTGCTAGGGCAAGAGCTTCAAGGAAAAAAAGAGAAAGAAGCAGCATTAGAAATGATCGCTATCGCTGGATTATCTGGTTACGAAAATGCGTATCCTCATGAATTATCAGGTGGGATGAAACAAAGGGCATCCTTTATTCGAGCTTTATTAAGTCCTCAATCCATTATTTGTTTGGACGAACCTTTTTCTGCCTTGGATGAATTAACAAGACTTGATATGCAAAAATGGCTTTTATCGATTTGGGAAGAACATCGCAGAACCATCCTTTTTGTGACCCATAATATTGAAGAAGCATTATTTCTATCAGACCGAATTATTGTTTTATCCAATAAACCTTCTCAAGTAGCAGCCGAATTTCACGTTCCTTTTTCACGCCCAAGAGAGGAAAGTCTATTTCTAGAAGACAAGTTCTTAGAATGGAAAAGGAAAATTTACTATTCTCTCAAAAAAACAGGAGAGTGATTAAGTTGCTAAAAATGATTGATGCACATATTCATTTAGATCATTATAACAATCAAGAAATAAAGGATATCATTGAAAGGGACCCTTCTTTAGAAGCACTCATATCCGTTTCTTTTGATTTGGAATCCAGTAAAAAAAATATGGATCTTGCTAAGATATACTCAAAAGTTAAGCCTGCTTACGGTTATCATCCTGAACAAACGCCTCCTACAGAGGAACAAATGGATGAACTTTTCAATTGGATAAAGAGCAATCAAAAGAACATGGTCGCAATTGGTGAAGTGGGTCTTCCATATTATTTAGGAAAAGAACAAAAACTAACGACTCTTCAACGAGGCCCATACATTGAACTATTAGAAGCATTTATAAAACTAAGTAAAGAATTAGAAAAACCTATTATCCTTCATGCTGTTTATGAAGACGCCCCCATCGTTTGTGACCTTTTGGAAAGATACTCCCTTCCAAAAGCCCATTTCCATTGGTTCAAAGGTGATTCCAAAACGATAAAGCGAATGGCAGAAAACGGGTACTACATTTCTGTCACGCCCGATGTTTTGTATGAAGAGGAGATTCAACAGCTCGTTCAATTCTATCCTCTTCAACAAATCATGGTCGAAACAGATGGTCCATGGCCTTTTGAAGGACCTTTCACTGGAAAAATGACTCATCCTTCCATGATGAAAGAATCTATTAAAATCATCTCCCAAATCAAGAAGCTTTCAATAGATGAGGTTTATCATCACGTTTTTTATAATGCTAAATCATTCTTTTCTATTTAATGAAGAAAGAATACTGATTTCTCTGTTTAATGGATCTATATCAAAAATTAGCTTCGATCCCATAGGTTCCTCCAATAATTAAATAGATTTTCGTGCATAGAATCACCCGAATTTTGTCAAAGTAAGCGGCAGGGAATCTTTCACCAGCCGCCGCTTTTCTCTTTGTCCATCAGGAGTTTCTCCCCTAATGCAAATAGACCTTCCATTCGTGAAGGTTTCCCTTTGCCAATTGGTGATTTTGGTGTCCATATTTAAAATGTTAACCAAATTAAAAATTAAGTTGACAATGTTTATATCTCCCTTATAAAATGAAATTGAAAATATATAATATGCATTGGGAGATGGACGATGAAGATTTTAGATATTACATATGTTGCTTTACTAGCGGCTTTTATGGGAGTTTTAGGATTTATTCCTCCCATCATGCTTTCATTTACACCTGTACCGATTACCATCCAGACATTAGGTGTACTGCTAGCTGGTGGAGTGTTGGGCGGGCGCCTTGGAGCCATGAGCATGACGGTTTTCTTATTGGTTGTGGCAGCCGGTGCACCGCTTTTATCTGGCGGCCGCGGCGGCCCAGCTGTATTTGTCGGACCGAGCGCAGGCTACTTATTTGCCTACCCTCTTACCGCTTTTTGCGTCGGTTATTTAATATCTCGTTTTAGCAAATTAAAATTGGGCTACATATTACTGATAAACCTGACAGTAGGAATATTTTTGCTCTATTTAATCGGTATTCCTGTACAGGCTTTTATTTTGCATATTCCTGTTAATAAGGCAATCCTAACTAGTCTGGCTTACGTTCCCGGAGATCTTATAAAGGCAACCCTTGCATCCTTCCTTGTTCACAGGCTGTTGAAATCCCCTGTCATTAAACGGAACGTGCATAAAAACGCTGAGACACTTTAATGTGTCTCTTTTTCTGTGAAAAAGGGGCGGAGCGCCGCAAAAATGAATCACATTAACCAGTTAACGTGAAATACCCATTTCACTAGACGAAAGATGTGAAGTCTAGCCCTGCTCTCACCGCCTTTATTAGGTGACTACGGCTTGTTATCTAAATTTATTTCCATAGCAGGGTTGGGAGTTGAGGCTCAAGATAGTTTTTTATCAGCTTTTGGTTTAGACTTTTAATAGAATATGATAAAGAGAGGTATATCCTTTGCCTGCCATTACGGAAACTTACATAAAATCCGCTCAGCTTTTTCCAGATAAAATCGCGATTGAAACGGGAACTGAAAAAATTAGCTATCGCCTGTGGTCTAATCTGGTAAACCAGACTGCCAATTGGCTTGACTCGCTTAAGCTTTCTAATCAAACATTGGGTATGTTGCTGCCAAACGGCGCCTCCTTCCTTCAGCTTTTCACGGGGGCGGCCACCGCTGGCTGGACCTCTGTCCTCTTCGATATGAAATGGACGGAAGTAGAACTGCAAAACCGATTAACACTATCCGGCCCTTCCATTCTCGTTACAACGAGCGAGCTGTACCCAAAAGTCAAGCACCTCCATCCAGCCGTCCTGTTATGGGAAGATTGTCTTCAAGAAATCAAACATGCCTCCATAAATAGGAGTACGGTTGCGGAGGGAAATCTCCCATTTTATATGGGATTTACCTCGGGCACAACTGGGCAGCCGAAAGCATTCATTCGATCGCATAACTCATGGGTGGCAAGCTTTGACTGCAGCCGAATTGATTTTCAGCTGAACGAAGACGATCATGTTGTCATTCCAGGTGCGCTCATTCATTCCCATTTCCTGTATGGAGCCATTAGTACCTTATATTTGGGAGGGAGCATCTATCTTCCCGAAAAATTCTCTCCTGCCAAAACCCTATCATTAATCGAATCACAGTCTATCACCGCTGTCTATGTCGTGCCGACCATGATCGCCGCCTTACTTGCGAAAGGACAGAGCGTTGATAAACCGATTAAAATTCTTTCCTCCGGGGCAAAGTGGGAGGAGCATTCCAAGCAGCAGATACAGCGGATGTTTCCACGTTTTTCGATGTATGAATTCTATGGGGCGAGTGAACTGAGTTTTGTTACAGTGTTAACCGACAAGGATAATATCCGGAAACCAGGGTCAGTTGGCAGGCCCTGTCATCAAGTAGAAATTGAAATTCGTCGTTCTAACTCAGAGCTTGCACAACCGAATGAACCTGGGAAAATTTTTGTAAAAAGTAAGATGGTTTTCCTTGGATATTTAGATAAAAATGAAGCGAGCGATCATACCGGTCATCGGCGAATCCATTATATTTATGATGAAAATGGCTGGATAACGGTCGATGATATGGGATATTTAGATGAGGATGGTTTTCTCTATCTCTCCGGTCGGGAAAAAAATATGATTTTATACGGAGCAATCAATATTTTTCCTGAAGAAATTGAAAAAGTCATTAGTGCCCACCCGAATGTCGAAGAAGTAGCAGTTATCGGTATTGACGATCCTTACTGGGGCCAGGTTGCCGCGGCAGTCGTGAAAGGAACTACTTCAAAAATCGAGCTAAAACGATTTTGCAGACAGCATTTATCCTCCTTTAAAATCCCGCGCCTATGGTTTTTCATTGAGGAAATGCCGTATACAACAAGCGGTAAAATTGCCCGTCCGCAAGTGAAAGAATTTATTGAAAGCAAGGTGACGAACCATTAAAAGAGCCGTAATCGTCCAAGCGAAACGCACGCCGATTGGTAAAAAGAATGGCATGCTGCACACACTACAGCCCCATGAACTAGCAGCTCCTGTTCTCCACCAGCTGGCAGCCGGAATCGAAGAAAAAGTGGCAGATGTGATTTTAGGAAATGTAACGGGACCGGGCGGAAACATCGGACGGTTATCAGCTTTAGAAGCAGGGCTGCCTCTTTCCGTGCCCGGTTTAATGCTCGACCGTCAATGCAGCGCCGGTCTCGAAGCGATCCGGTTGGCGTGCTATTTCATTCAGGGTGGTGCGGGACTATGCTATATCGCCGGTGGGGTCGAAAGTTCAAGCACCTCGCCTTTTCATAAGCGAGCCCGCTTTTCTCCAGACAATATCGGTGACCCGGATATGCTGGAGGGAGCTGAATATGTCGCCAAAAAATACGGAATCAGTAAATGGCAACAAGATGAATTTGCCCTTCTGAGCTATGAACGGAGCTGGGAAGCGTTTGAAAAAGGTTTATATGCTGAAGAGATCATTCCTGTTTCTGATTGGGACAAGGACGAAGAGCTTTTTAAAAAGAGAAACATGGAAGCATTAATAAAACGGGCAAAACCAATTGTTTCTAAAGAAAACGGCACCGTTACAGCCGCCAACAGCTGCGGCATTCATGATGGTGCCGCAGCAGTGCTTGTGATGGAGGAGGAAACCGCTCATCGTCTCGGCTTTCAGCCAGTTCTTCGCTTTGTCGACAGTGAGGTTGCCGGAGTCCATCCCTACTATCCGGGAGCAGCACCTATTCCAGCCATCCAAGCTATATTGGAAAGAAATGCGCTAACGATCGAAAACATTGATTTGATTGAAATCAATGAGGCCTTTGCCTCAAAAATCGTCGCCTGTGCTAAGGAACTTTCGATTCCCTATGACAAGCTTAACGTTAGCGGCGGAGCCTTAACAATCGGACACCCGTACGGAGCATCCGGCGCCATCATAGTCACAAGAATTTTCTACGAAGTGCAACGGCGAAAAGAGGTAAAATACGCCCTCGCAGCCATTGGAAGCGGCGGTGGAATCGGCATCGCCGTCCTGTTTGAGGTTGTGAGATAATACGTGTCAAGCACCTATTATTGCATAGGATTGTTAAAATCATTGATCAGAATCTGAACTTCGTCCCTTTCGTGAATGGGTCCTGGCCTTTCAACTGCACAGACAATTCCCCGTCGCTTGTAACCGGCACGCACAAAACGGAAGGCCAGCTTTTCGTGATCTTCATAATGCTTTTGAATTTCCTCCCCTGGTAAGGTGCACGGCTGATTTTCCCCCATACAAATTAAACCTGCACCACTTGGAAACAGGATTCGTGATCCCATCGTGAGTTTAGTTAATTCAGGAAATCCTTTTACTAGGAGATTAGCCCCTAACCACTCTGGCCTTACTGATTCAACTCCTAATTCTTCAGCAATCCTGTCTAATTCTTCCACTGACACAATCGTTATTTGGCGGCGGTTTAGGATCTCAGTTCCTCTTGGATACATAGGCTGTCTTGAATCAGCCTTACTGGTAATTCCAAAATGACGATCCCCTCTAATGCCCCCGAATTCAAGATTCACTTCTGAAATCTGCCTCGTCACAAATGTCTCTGGAGTATCTGCTAGTAATAGCGCCTCTACGTTTGCCCACACTTTTTCCATAAATAATACCCTTCTTTCGCTCACTTTCAATGAGTAAAAAATGTACATACTCTTACCATATTAACCTTTACCATTTGTAAAATCATTTTTTACAAACCTCTTCCAATTTAGTGACAAATTTTCCAACTTTATTAACAGCTATTGATGATTACTTTAAAACATTTATAATAAATATTTATGGAATATATAAATTTATATTATAGAGGAGTTGTGGATTTCAATGAAGCTGTATCAGAAAATCTTAAATGAATATTGGAATCCCTACATAGCCATCAGTATTGCGGGATTGGTTAGTGCGTTATATTTTGGCATTACCGGGACAGTATGGGCTGTAACAGGTGAATTTACTAGATTCGGAGGTCACATCCTACAGTGGTTTGGGGTAGATGTTTCACAGTGGGCTTATTTCAAACTAGTTGGTATCGAAGGAACCCCCATTACCCGTACAGATGGGTGGATTGTTATCGGGATGCTATTTGGTGCCCTCATTACGATTTTGCTTAGCAACAGCTTCAAGATTCGTGTTCCAAAGCAAAAACGCCGCTTAGCCCAAGGATTTATTGGCGGAATTATCGCGGGATTTGGTGCACGCCTTGCTCTTGGGTGTAATTTAGCTGCCTTTTTTACTGGTGTACCACAGTTTTCCTTTCACTCATGGATTTTTATGCTTACGACAGCGATCGGAACCTTTTTTGGTGTTAAAGTCGTTAATACAAGATGGTGGCGTGGTAAGCCCAACTTGCGCAAAGGATCTGTTAATCCGGTTGTGTCGGAGCATGCACAAAAATCTAAAATCCAACCAATTTTAGGTTTGCTTTTCGCTTGTGTTTATACTGGGATTGTTATTTACTTTTTCATCGCAGGCAAGCCTCTCTTAGCAGTTGCTTGTATCGCTGGCGCTCTCTTTGGCATTCTCATTGAACGAGGTCAAATCTGTTTTACTTCCGCTTTCCGCGATTTATGGATTAGCGGACGTGCAGTGATGTCTAAAGCAATCGCAGTTGGTATGATGATTAGTGTAGTGGTTACGTTTTTCTATATTCAAAACGGTTCCATCGCCATCATTAAAATGGCTGCCCCAAGCACCGCTATTGGCGGACTGTTATTCGGATTTGGTATCGTTCTTGCCGGCGGCTGTGAAACTGGCATGATGTATCGTGCGATGGAAGGACAATTGTTATACTGGGTTGTAGGCGCAGGAAATATCGTTGGAGCCACCGTTTTAGCCTATTGGTGGGATCACCTTGGAATCTATCATGCATTAACTGAAAATTGGCCAAAAGTAAACTTGATGGAATTATGGGGACCTGCTGGAGCCCTGATTGGAACGATTGCCATGCTGATTGCTTGGTTCTTCCTTTCCAACTGGTGGGAAAAAAGGTTCCGTTATGGAGCTGGGATTAAACACAAAAGTAATGAACAACTTGCACATCGAACAAAGGAGGCATAAATAATGTCACAAGTAATAGATGTAAATTACACCTTAGACATTCGCGGAGAGCCTTGACCATATCCTGTTATTTATGCGCTGGATGCGCTAAAAACGATGAAAATCGGCGAAGTCTTACAAGTCATTGCTGACTGTCCGCAATCATTTAGAAGTGTCCCGGAAGAGGCAGTCAAGCATGGCTACCAACTCATCACTGAACCGAAAAAGGTTGGACAGGACATTTATTTTTATATTAAGGTTGTAAAATAGGTAAAGATCTAGCTGTCCTCAAAAATGGTGCCAGACCCCCTGTGTGGTAAAGCAACACATCGGGGGTCTGGCACCTCCTTTAGTAACTCTATAAACCACCTAGGTAAGCTTTTTTTATTTCTTCACTTGCTTGAAGCTCAGCAGCTGTACCGGAAACGACTACACGTCCGGTTTCAATCACATATGCCCTGTTTGCAATCGCCAATGCCATATTGGCATTTTGTTCAACAAGTAAGATGGTTGTTCCATCGCGATTAATTTGTTCAATAATGCTAAAAATCGTTTTGACCATAAGTGGCGCCAAGCCCATCGAAGGCTCATCCAGTAAAAGCAATTTCGGTTTTGCCATAATGGCTCTCCCCATGGCCAGCATTTGTTGTTCTCCACCGGATAGTGTTCCAGATAACTGCTTCCTTCGCTCAAGCAGTCTGGGAAACAGTTCATATACCTTTTGGATATCTTTGCGAATTTCACCGGAGTTCTTTCTTAAATATGCACCAAGCTCAAGATTTTCTTCTACGGTCATGTTCGCGAAAACGCGTCGCCCTTCAGGAACATGAGAGATCCCAGCCTTCACAATCGATTGTGGCTGATTACCAGCAATCGAACCGCCTACATACTCGATTTTCCCTGATTTCGGCTTGAGCAGCCCGGACAAGGTCTTTAAAAGCGTACTTTTTCCTGCTCCGTTCGCTCCAATTAAGGTTACAATTTCTCCGTCCTTTACCTCTAACGAAACCCCTTTAAGTGCCTGAATATTACCATAAAATACATCAATATTGCTCACATTAAGCATGGTCGCCCGGCGCCTCCTCTCCTAAGTATGCCTCTATTACTTTGGGATGGTTACGAATCTCATTTGGTGTTCCATCTGCAATCAGCTGCCCATGGTCTAAAACATAAATACGTTCACAGATTCCCATGACGAGCTGCATATCATGTTCAATTAAGAGAATCGTTAAATCAAACTGTTTTCGGATAAAAGCAATTAATTCCATCAATTCGTGTGTTTCTTGTGGATTCATCCCAGCTGCCGGCTCATCCAGCAGTAATAGCTTCGGACCTGCTGCTAAGGCCCTGGCAATTTCTAATCGGCGCTGCTGCCCATAAGGTAAATTTTTTGCCTTTTCATCTTTAAAGCGATCCAATTGAAAAATCTTTAAAAATTCAAGAGATTTTTCTTCCATTACCTTTTCTTCGGAAAAATGGGAAGGCAGCCGAAGAATTGAGCTCAAAATCGAGTGTTTGGCTAAAGAATGATAGGCCACTTTTACATTATCCAATACCGATAATTCGCTGAATAGGCGAATATTTTGGAAGGTACGACTGATTCCATTCCGTGTCACTTGGTATGGTGCAAGTCCATTAAGGCGTTTGCCGTTAAACAAAATTTCACCCTCAGTCGGTACATATACACCCGTTAGCAAATTAAAGCTTGTCGTCTTTCCGGCACCATTCGGTCCAATCAAACCAACAAGTTCTCCTTGATTGAGCTCCATATTTAAGTCAGAAACAGCTTTTAATCCACCAAAGTGAATCCCCGCATTTTTAACCTGCAGTAAAGACTTACTTCCCACATTAGTTCCTCCCTTTCACCGGTTTCCACTTGAATAAATCGGTTATTTCTCGTGTACCCATCAATCCCTGAGGACGGTATAACATCACGACGACCAACACCAAACTATAGATAATCATTCGGGTTTCTGGATACTCCTGCAAGAAAGTGGAGATGACAGTTAACAGAATCGCTGATATAACCGAACCTGATAAGCTTCCAAGCCCACCTAAAACAACAAAGATTAAAATATCAAATGATTTTAAGAAGCCAAAATTGGTGGGCTGGATAATAAAAAAGTTATGAGAATATAAACCGCCTGCAATTCCGGCAAAAAAGGATCCAAGGGCAAAGGCGATAACTTTATAAAAAGTGGTATTGATCCCCATCGCATCTGCGGCAATTTCATTTTCCCGTATCGCAATACATGCCCGTCCATGTCTAGAATTGGTAAAGTTAGTGATGACTACAATTGTAATGATGAGACAAACAAAAGTAGTTGTCCAAGTGGTCAAATGGGAAACCTGCATCCCAGCAGCACCACCAACATAATCAAAATTCAAGAATATAATTCGAATAATTTCAGCAAAACCAAGGGTGGCAATCGCCAAATAGTCACCTCTTAACCTTAATGTCGGTATGCCGACAACAAGACCTGCCAGAGTCGCTATGATTCCCCCTGCAACGATTGCGATTACGAAAGGCAATTCTAATCTCATCGTGAAAATAGCTGATACATAAGCACCAACTGCCAAGAAACCAGCATGACCAATGGAGAACTGTCCGGTAATCCCAATGACGAGGTGGAGGCTGACAGCTAAGATAATATTAATGGATATTAAAATGAGCATATTACTATAGAAAGGATTTACAATCCCAACATTTATTAAATAGTTAATGATTCCATAAAGAATGACGGATAGAATCAGAAATAGCCAAAATCGTTTTGATTTCTTCATTTATAATCACCTATACTTTCTCTCTTGTATTTTTACCAAAGATGCCAGAAGGTCTAAAGATTAGAATGAGAATCAAAATGATAAACGCGGCTGCGTCCCTCCATAAAGAAAATCCCACGGCACTGACAACGGATTCCACCACACCAAGGATAATTCCTCCAACCATCGCACCAGGAATACTGCCGATCCCACCTAAAACGGCAGCAACAAAGGCCTTTAATCCAGGGATCACTCCCATCAACGGTTCAATCTTTGTATAGTAGACTCCAAAAATCACGCCTGCTGCTCCTGCTAAAGCGGACCCAATCGCAAACGTAAAGGAAATCGTACGGTCGACATTAATCCCCATTAATCTAGCCGCATCCATATCATGTGATACCGCCCGCATCGCCTTACCCATTTTCGTACGGTGAACAATAAATTGTAAAATAATCATCAATACGATGGATACTCCTAAGATGAAAAGTGATTGGCTGTTAATTTGGATACCAAACAGATTAATCGTGTTGTTTGGCAGAACGTCACTTGGATAGGCCTCTGGCTGTGCCCCACGGAAGTAGATAACTCCGTATTCAATTAAAAGGGACATCCCAATCGCCGTAATTAAAGCAGCAATTCTCGTAGCATTTCGAAGCCGTTTATAGGCAATTCGTTCAATTAAGACACCAAATACAGCACAGAAAGCCATTGATAATACAAGTGCTGGAAAGAAGCTTAATCCCCATCCCGTAATCGCATAAAACCCAACAAAGGCACCAACCATAAAAACATCACCATGTGCAAAATTAATCAATTTAATGATTCCGTATACCATTGTGTAGCCTAATGCGATTAAGGCATAGATGCTGCCGAGTGAAATTCCGTTTATTATTTGTTGTAACCACTCCATGTGTTGACACTCCTTCTAGGTTAGCTATACAAAAGTAAAATGGAAGGATTATCCTTCCATTTTACTAGGTTGTTTATTAAGGATTAACTTTCGTGTTGAACACTTGTTTACCATCTTTATACTCTAAAACAGTTGCTGTTTTAATAGGATGGTGATTTTTATCAATCGATAATACCCCAGTAATAAGGCTTAAATCTTTGGTTTTTGCTAATGCTTCCTGAATTTTGCTTGAATCTGAACTTCCGGCACGCTTAATTGCATCCGCTAAGAAATAAACTGTATCATAGCCAAGAGCATTGAAGGCGTTAGGAGCTTCGCCATTGTTCTTGTCTTTAAATGCCGTTACAAACTTTTGTACCTTTTCATCTGGGTCTTCAGAAGAGTAATGGTTGATTAAGAATGTATTATTTAACGCGTCAGGTCCTGCTAATTCTACTAACTTTGGAGAATCCCAGCCGTCAGCTCCCATTAATGGCGCTGTAATACCTAATTCACGTGCTTGTTTTACAATTAACCCTACTTCCTCATAATAACCAGGAATAAAGATGAAGGATGGGTTTTTCGCTTTGATTCGAGTTAAGGTTGCACGGAAATCAGTATCCTTGGCTACATATGCCTCTTTAGCTACAATCTTACCACCCGAAGCTTTAAAGGTTTCCTCAAAGGCTTTTGAAAGACCTTTTGCATAATCACTTGAGCTGTCAGCAAAAATGGCTGCATCCTTTATTTTTAAATTATTCGCTGCAAAATTTGCAGCTACCGTACCTTGAAATGGATCAATAAAAGAAGTACGGAATACGAAGGGTCTTACTTTCCCTTTATCATCAACCGTAACACTTGGGCTTGTTCCTCCAGGAGCGATTAGAACTGTTTTCGTATCATTGGCAACTTGTGCTTGAGCTACAGTATTTCCGCTCGTTGCTGCTCCAATCACTGCATTTACTTTATCTTGGCTTGTTAACTTAATAATGCCGTTTGCAGCTTCTGCTGTCTCTGACTTATTATCAACTTTTATGATTTCAATCTTTTTACCCTCTACGCCACCAGCTTTGTTAATCTCATTAACAGCTAATTCCACACCACTAGCCATTGACTCGCCGTAAGATGCAACATTACCGGATAGTTCCAAGTTCACTCCCAGTTTGAAAGAATCTGAAGCTGCTCCTCCGCTTGCACTGTCCTTCGGTCCTGAACACCCAGCAAGTATGCCAGCAACTAATGCTGACGCCATAACCACCTTACTAAATTTCTTTTTCATAAAATAATCCCCCTTCTATAATTCTCTAATTTTTCTGACATCAACATCCGAAAATTAGTATAATCTAATAGAAATTAATTTGTATAGCAACAAAATTAATTAACTATTAGTATAGTAAAACAATTTTTTCTTTTCGTCTAGTATATTATTTAATATTTCTGAACCTTATATTTTTTAGAAAAATCGATAGCGCTTACATTATGAATTTATAAATAATGTTGATATACAAAGGAATTTAATGTTGTTTTTTTCAACATAGGATACAACAAACTATTAAAAAGAGAATAATAACTGACAACATAAATATTATTTTACTATCACTGAAATACTATCCTTTTTCTAGTAGGAAATGAATTATGTCTGGCATCCTACACTTTCTTTATCCCATTTTTACATCTTCATCATCGTATATTTTCAGACTTTTGTCTCCTAATAAAGAAAAGCAAGGGGAACCGTCCCCTTGCTCCATTATTGATCCGATTCAACTGGCACCCAGGTTTGAGACCAATTTTCTATTTCTTTTATGATTGGTTTTAAGGACAGCCCTTTTTCTGTTAAGGAATATTCAATGCGTACCGGCGTTTCCGGGAATACCTCGCGTTTAACGATTCCTTGATTTTCTAATTCTTTTAGCCGCTCCGAAAGAACCCTTCCACTTATTCCTATTGAGGATTCTAAGGTACAGAATCGTTTCGCCCCTGTGAGCAGCTGATAAATGACAAGACCTGTCCAGCGCTGGCTCATCATCACCATCGCTTTTTCGAATCGCGGGCATATTTCAGGCTGGTTCATGGTTCTCCCCCCTATCAGGATATTTTCAAATTACAAATACCAATATAATTACAATACACAATAAAATTGTTTGACACAAGTAAGTTTTAAAAATATAATTAGTTACATAAAGTAAGTAACTATAAATTTCGTTTATTATTAATCAAAAGACATTCTCGGATATGACGAGATCCAATAAGGTGGTCCTAAAACATGAATCTTGAAGCAGATGTTTGTATTGTTGGTGCCGGTCCAGGCGGCGCATTACTAGGATATTTGCTTGCGAAAAATGGCATATCAACGATTGTTCTCGAACGTCACGCGGGAATCGACAAAGAATTTCGCGGTGAACATCTCAATCAAGACGGAGAGCAGGTTTTAAAAAAATATAATTTGTTTGATCAAGTAAAACAAGCCGGGCTGCTATTAATGGAACGAATCGAATATTGGCATCACGGAAACATCATAAAGACAGTCACACCTGCAGATGGTGAACAGCATGTCGGCATCCATGTCCCGCAAAGGAATTTATTAAGTGTGTTGATTCAGCAATCTACACCATATAAGGATTACAAGCTTATGATGGGGACAAAGGTGACTGAGCTTTTATTCTCGAAAAATGGCAGTGTTAATGGTCTAAAGGCTATAAAGGGCGATGAAGAAATGATCATTACATGCAAGATTGTTGTTGGTGCAGATGGCCGTTTTTCAACAGTCAGAAAGCTTGCGGAGATGTCATTCAAAACCATAAAACATGGATATGACTTGCTGTGGGCAAAGATTCCAAGCCCGAAAGATTGGGAGCCAACCATTAAAAATGCATTGGTCGCCGGTAAGCAGCTTGCTTTATTTACCCAGGCAGGCGGTTTTATACAGATTGGCTGGAATATTGAAGAAGATTCCTTTCCAACATTGAAAAAGCAATCCTTTGCGCCTTTTATTGAGCAAGTAATCGAGGCTTATCCGGAATTAACTGAAACCGTTCGTCAGCACATTCAATCTTGGAACGATTTTATTTTATTAAAAGTGCAAAGCTGTCAATGCCCAACATGGGCGAAGGACGGGGTCGTCATTTTCGGGGATGCCGCCCATACGATGAGTCCAACAGGTGCCTTTGGCATCAATTGTGCACTTTTAGATGCAGATGTTTTGGCAGATGTCATTATCGAGGCACTAGACAAACAAGATTTGAGTGCAGCCCAATTAAGAAAAGTAGAACATATTAGGCGAGCAGACATCGAGAAATTACAAAAACAGCAGTTAGTAAAAGAAGCATCCTATCAAGACAATTTTAACGTTGCCGTTCTATCATAACGAAGATGTTTCGAACATACTTGAAATCTATTAAAATATTGTTTTGGAGGAATGAATTATGGTACAAGTTCAATTAAAATCAGATGTTCTCTCTTTATTAGAGGATAAAATAAAGTTAATAAAAAAAGGCGAAGGAGCCATTTACCTTGTAGGACCAATTAAGCTGCCAGTCAATTTATACGGTAAAACAGTTGAATTTAAGTGGTATAGCTGGTTGAAGAGCGAAAATGTATCGGAGGATTTCCAGCAAGTCATTAATAAATTATCGTCTGCAAATCTAGCAGACTTCCAACAATCAAGTGTCCTAGTCTATGGGGATTTTGAATTTGGAGAGGATGCATTGATTAGAATGCACTCCATCTGTCATACTGGTGATATCTTTGGAAGCAAACGCTGTGATTGCGGGTTTCAGCTTAAACAATCCATGAAAATGATTGCCGAGCACGGAACAGGCGCATTATTTTATTTAGCCAATCATGAAGGCAGAGGAATCGGCTTATTTAGCAAGGCAATGGCCTATATTCTTCAAGAAAATGGATACGATACAGTTGAGGCGAATGAGGGACTAGGTTTTGCGGATGACAGTAGAAACTACGAAGACGCAATCGAAGTTCTTAAAGCATTACGATTAAAGCCTGTTACACTTATTACCAACAATCCGAAAAAACTGAAAGCCTTGAAAGCAGCAGGTGCATCAGTATCCGGAAGGACGCCTTTATGGGGGGATATCTCCGAGTATAACGAGAAATACTTACAGACGAAAGTAAGAAAATCAGGCCATATGGCGTAAAATTGTTAGAATGTTTTCGTTAACATTGTGTTTCTAGATAAAATCGCCACAAAAAACCACCTTAAGGTGTATAATTACACTTTATTTGTGGGTGATCTTAATTTATTTGCGAATCTGAGACGTTTATTTGCGAATCTGGCATGTTTATTTGCGAATTCAGCCAGTTTATTTGCGAATCAAGATAAGCAACAATTAGAATGTTGTGAAACACCATCTGAAATGGCAGGAGGATTAAGGCGCTATATGATGAATGATGAATTTTATATGCAACTGGCATTGAAAAATGCCCAAGCCATGAAAGGTCAAACGGATCCGAATCCGCTGGTTGGTGCCGTGATTTTGAACGACAACAGAATCGTTGGGGTTGGGGCCCATTTAAAAGCTGGTGAACCGCATGCTGAAATTCATGCGCTTCGTATGGCTGGGGAACACGCAAAAGGCGGTACCATTTATGTGACACTTGAGCCTTGTTCCCATCATGGCAGAACGGGTCCATGTGCAGTTGCCCTTGCCCAGGCCGGAATTAAAAAAGTGGTCATCGCGACGCTGGATCCGAATCCGGTTGTAGCAGGAAACGGGGTGAAGATTCTCCTAGATGCTGGAATTGAGGTCATTACAGGGGTTTGTGAAGAAGAATCACGCCGGATGAATGAAGTTTTTAATACATTTATAGTGGAGAAAAAACCGTTTGTCACCTTAAAAGCAGCAACCACCCTAGATGGCAAAATCGCGACCCATACTGCCAGCAGCAAATGGATTACGTCCGCGGATGCAAGGCAGGATGTTCATCAGCTGCGAAGTGAAAATATGGCAATCCTGGTCGGGGTGAATACGGTTATTCATGATGATCCTGAATTAACTTCGAGAATACCGAATGGGCGGAACCCAATCAGAGTGATTTTGGACTCTACACTTAGAATTCCTTTAGAATCTAAGGTAGTTACCGATAAAAAAGCAGAAACTTGGATTTTCACTAGTGAAAATTATGACAAAGAAAAACGGAGAATCTTAGAGGATTGCGGGATTTCCATTTTTGTAACGAGCGGCTTAAATAAGGTTCATGCATCTGATGTAATGAAAATCCTAGGAGAAAAGCTTGTTTCTTCGGTTTTAATTGAAGGTGGCGGAACCATTAGTGCCTCTCTTTTAGAAAATCACTTAATAGATAAAGTAGTCCTCTATATCGCTCCTAAATTAGTTGGCGGAGAGAATGCCCTAACCTTTCTAGAGGGTACAGGAATTGAAAAAATGAGTGATGCAGTCGAGTTAGCCAATTTAACCGTAACACCAATTGGAAAAGACTTTAAATTTACAGGATATCCTATTTACTAAAATATGGAGGGCGCTGTGGCGCTGTCCATTTTTCATCCCGCATTAACGGGCAGTAAGATCCCCACTGATTGAAGTTTCACTTTATCGAATGAGGTGTTTTGATGAGATTTGGTTTTGATATTGATGATACACTGATTAATTTAAGAGAGTATGCCTTTCATCTTTATAATCAAAAATTAGACCAGGAGCTAGGTCTCGACATTTTCCAAGCATTAAAAACAGTCGAGATTCATGAGCCATTTGGGATGACGGCAGAAGAAGGCAAACAAATGTGGAACAATACGTTAGAAGATATTTACTATAACGCTTGTCCCGCCTTTCCGGGAGCAGTCGACCTATTGCAGGAGTTAGAAAAGCAGGGCCATGAAATTTTTTATATCACGGCAAGGAATCAGGAGCATGGGGAGCGCACGAAGAAATGGTTAGTTGAACAAGGGTTTCCAGTTCATGATGAACGATTCTTCTGCGGGATGAAGGACCATGAAAAAGTGAATATTATTAAACAATTACATTTGGATTATTACTTTGACGACAAGCCAGAGATTTTGGATACTTTATCTGGACAATCCATAAAGGTGTATCTAAAGGATCAATCATATAACCGGCACGTAAGCATGCCGCGGATTAAAGATTGGACTGAATGGAATAACATTGAAAAATAACTTGTGTGAAAGAGTCTTATATTTTTGAAACAAAGGGACGGTCTCATGCTGCCCGGCAAAAAGAAGCAAGAAAACCGTCCCTTGTGTCTTAAATAATCCGTGCTGTTATGATGCCTTCGATTTGGTTGATCTTTTCTACTAGACCAGGAATGATGTCACCGTTTATTTGATCGTCAATATCAATCATCGTATAGGCGTATCCCCCACGGCTTCTGTTCACCATGTCAGCGATGTTTAAATGATAGCTTGAGAAAGCCGAGGTGATCTGTCCGACCATGTTTGGTACGTTTTGGTGGAAGGCTGCTACGCGTCCCTTTCCTGTAAACGGAAGGGAAGCATTTGGAAAATTCACCGAGTTTTTGATGTTTCCTGTTTCCAGAAATTCCTTGACCTGTCGAGCCGCCATAATTGCACAGTTTTCCTCTGATTCTCTGGTTGAGGCTCCAAGATGCGGAGTGCAGATTGTATTTTTCATTTTCAATACATTTTCATTCGGGAAGTCTGTCATATATTTCCCAACGATTCCATCTTCCAGTGCAACAGCTATATCGATTTCATTCACAAGCTCCCCGCGTGAGAAATTCAAAATATGAACACCTGGTTTCATGGTGCTGAATGCTTGTTTATTAAACATTTCTTTTGTTTCATTTGTTAATGGAACATGGACAGTAATATAATCGGACTCAGCAAACAGTTGTTCAAGCGTCATCGCACGCTGTACATTACGGGACAAGTTCCAGGCTGTATCGACAGAGATGAACGGGTCAAACCCAATAACATCCATATCCAAATCTAGCGCATCATTTGCCACTAGCGCACCGATAGCGCCTAAACCGATAACGCCAAGTGTTTTTCCTTTAATTTCTTTTCCAACAAACTGCTTTTTCCCTGCTTCGACAAGCTTTGGTATTTGTTCGCCCTCACCATCTAACGTCTTTGTCCATGCCACACCAGCAAAAAGGTTACGGGATAAAGCCATTAATGACGTTAATACTATCTCTTTTACCGCGTTTGCATTCGCTCCAGGTGTATTAAAAACAACGATTCCTTGCTCAGTACATTTTTCGACGGGAATATTATTGACACCGGCACCTGCCCGTGCAATTGCTTTTAAATTATTTCCGAATTCTAATTCATGCATATTAAAACTGCGGACAACAATGGCATCAGGATCCTCACTGTTATTGTCGACCGTAAAATGATCCTGATTGAATACCTTTAGGCCGCTTTCTGCAATATGATTTAACGTTTTAATTGTTTTCACTTTTTCTGTAATGAATGTGCTCATCTTGTATACCTCACTTTTTGTTTAGGATAATACGATTTTATAAATATCTGAAGCTGCTAACATATTGGAAAACCTATTGGCTATTTCCTCCAAATAAACAGAAAGAGGTAAGGGATCAAAATCCCTTACCTCTGCCCAGGCGAACGGCTCCCACACTATGTGCTCCCTCACGGTTATCCGCGTTCGCCAGTCACACATAGCCTTTTTCATTTGTTTCACTTTATCAAATTTTCAGATATGTTTCAAGCTTAAATATGAATTTATTTTTGAAAAAGCGTCTAACCCCCAGTGCGTTAAAGCTAAAACTCATCGGGGATCAGACACACTAGCCCTACTCTCACTCAAATGTATGTTAATATTCTATTTATAATCTTAAAAAAGTAGGTGTTTATAGTTGACTGTACCCAAAAAAGTAACGCTTTATTTTGTCCGGCATGGGGAAACTCAATTTAATGTGGAAAGACGGATGCAAGGATTTTGTGATTCTCCCCTAACAGAAAAGGGAATAGCACAGGCCAAAGCAGTAGGCAAAGGATTAGCGGACATTGAATTCAAAGCGGCCTATGCTAGTGAGAGTCAGAGGGTAGTAGATACTGCAAATCTTGCTATCGGTGTTAGAGAAATACCTCTATCAATCGATGCACGGCTTAAAGAAATGAACTTCGGTATCCTAGAATCCCTATTATTCACTGATATTTCCGCCCAATATGGAAATATACTAGAGACTTTATTTAGTCTTGAAGATTTACATTTATCTGCTCCCGATGGGGAATCCTATGTTCAACTTTTTTTGAGGACAAATATAGCTATTGAAGAGATTATTAAAAAACATGAAAGAGAAGGCGGAAATATTCTCGTATTCTCTCACGGGGTAACGATTGGTAACTATTTAATGCAATTAATGCAAACGAAAAAATATCTCCACCATGATAATTGCAGCGTTTCCGTTGTCAACTACTCGGGTGGCGATTTTCACGTTGATCGTGTGGCGGATACCTCTTTTAGAGAATTTGGAAATAACAGAGCCTGACCACATATTTATACCAATTGGAGGACAGGCATCTTTTAAAAATATTTTCTAAAAAGAAGCCTGTCCCTTTTATTACGGAAGATGATTAAATAGTTCAGATACAGAAAAAATAAAAAAGCCCTAGTCCGATTAACAAAACTTCTGGACTGGGCCTTTTTTAGATTTCAAATGCTTAATTATTATTCCTATTTCACGAGGAGTTCTTCTCTCGTTTGTTCTGCTGATTTCACCATGACTCGCAGTGCCGCGACCGTTTCATCAATACCTCGGGTTTTCAAGCCGCAATCGGGATTAATCCAGAATAGTTTTGGATCAAGTACTTGAAGTGCACGATGAATATTTCTGGTCATCTCTTCAAGCTGCGGGACACGCGGGCTGTGAATGTCGTATACACCAAGACCAATACCCTTATCATATGTATGGTCCTCAAAGGCATGAATGAGTTCACCATGGCTTCTTGAAGTTTCAATCGAAATAACATCTGCATCAAGCGCTTTGATTGCATTGATGATATGTTTAAAGTCTGAATAACACATATGGGTATGAATTTGCGTATCATTTTGAACAGAGGACGTCGCCAGTTTAAATGCATAAACAGCAGCCTCAAGATAGGCGGCCCATTTTTCACGTTTTAACGGCAGTCCCTCTCGAATGGCAGGCTCATCCACTTGAATCATACGGATTCCATTTTCCTCAAGTGTTTCCACTTCTTTTCGAAGTGCAAGCGCAATTTGATTTGCCACTGCATAACGTGAAATATCATTACGGACAAATGACCAGTTTAAAATCGTAATCGGGCCTGTCAGCATTCCTTTTACTGGTTTGCTTGTTAACGATTGGGCATAAACAGTTTCTTCAATTGTCATAGGTTTCTTGAATGCGACATCACCGTAAATAAGCGGCGGCTTCACACATCTTGAACCATATGACTGAACCCAGCCGTATTTTGTAAATTGAAATCCAGCTAATTTTTCACCAAAATATTCAACCATGTCTGTCCGTTCAAATTCTCCATGTACCAACACATCCAGACCGAGTTCTTCTTGAATATCAATCCACTTTTTTATTTCCGCCTTTATAAAGGCTCCATAATCACTATCGGTTAATTCGCCTTTCCGCCATTTTAAACGCTGTTTTCTGACTTCTTTTGTTTGCGGGAAGCTCCCTATCGTTGTCGTAGGAAGAACTGGTAATTGAAAAGCTTTTTCTTGAATTCCCTGCCGGACGGTAAATGGGGCTCTCCGCTCTGCTTGATCCTTCTGTAAGCTGAGTGCAGCTTCACGGACTTGAGTGTTATTTCGAATCGATGATTGATTTAATGTCTGAATCGCTCTGGTACTTTCTGCGATTTCCTTCTCGATCTCTTTTTTTCCATCGTTTATGCCTTTTGTAAGTATCACCGTTTCCGCTAATTTTTCATCAGCAAATGATAACGTATCTCTTAGCAACTCATCGAGCGTTTCTTCGATTTTTACTGTCACAGGTACATGCAATAAGCTTGATGACGGCTGAACAATTAGACTTGTTTTGGGAACAACCTCGGTAATCTCTGTAAGAATTGAAAATGTCTCCTCAAGATTCGTACGCCAAATGTTGCGACCATCAATTACTCCAGCTGCAAGGACCTTATTTTTTGGAAAGCCGTATTTTTTCAAGGCAGCAAGATTCTGACCTTCATCATGTACAAAATCCAGTCCAATTGCCTGAACAGGAAGTGAAATGACCTCTTCGTAATGCTCGATACTTTCAAAATAAGTTTGCAAGATCACCTTTACGTTGGGTGCTGCATCATGCAATGCCTGGTAGACTTCGTTAAATATAGCAATCTCTTCTTTTAAAATACTAGCAGCTAAAATCGGTTCATCGAATTGTACCCATTCTACGCCTTCTGCCTCTAGTTCGCGTAAAATTTCAGCATAAAGAGGGACAAATTGTTCGACAACTGCTTTAAACTCACTTTTGTTATAGCCTTTTGATAGCTTTACAAATGTAACCGGTCCTAATATAACAGGTTTTCCATGAATACCAAGTTTTTGTTTCGCCTCTTGGTAAAATTGAAGCGGGCGGTTTTCAACAAGAGCAGGCGCTGTTTCAGCAAGCTCTGGAACTATATAATGGTAGTTTGTATTAAACCATTTGGTCATTTCAGATGCAACTGCATCTTTCGTTCCTCGAGCAATATCAAAATAGGTTTCAAGTGGTATCTTCCGGCCGCTGTATTCAAATCGTCTCGGTACTAAACCGAACATAACGGCCGTATCTAGCACATGATCGTATAAGCTAAAGTCTCCAACCGGGATCAAGTCCACTCCCTGCTCCTGCTGCTTCACAAGCTGCTGCAGGCGAATCTCCTCCATTTGCTTTAAGAAGGCTTCTTTGCCTACTTTACCTGCCCAAAACTGTTCCAGTACTTGTTTCCATTCGCGTTTTTCACCAATTCTTGGGTACCCTAAATTTGAACTTAATACTTTTTCCATAATGGTTTTTCTCCCCTTTGTGTTTTGGTCCTCAACTAAAAAAATCTCTCTTTTCAAAATAAAAAGAGAGATTCATACGTATAGTTAACTAGAGTTGAGACCTTCTGGATTCCTCAACACGTATTCCTCACCCCCCTATATCCTCGTAGAGTATAAGTGCATACAACAGGCAGGTCTCCTGACTTTGGTTCATCGCTTCTTATCCCTTCCCATTTCAATATGAAACAGTGGCAGTTCGATAAGTCGCTCCCCATTACAGTGGCGGGACCGTGCCGGTATTTCACCGGTCTTCCCTTTTAAGCCGTGTAAATCATTTACACAGCACCTGAAGCTTTTGATATAAAGTTTTTAAAAACAGATTTGGAACCATTTATCTCGTGAAAAACAAAAAGTCTCTCTAATGGTACATAGAGAGACTTGCGAATCCTTTGTCATCCCTCTCATTTGCCAAAGCAATATGCCTTGCTGGAATTAGCACCTTTTTAACAAATTTGTTAAATGGTTGCTGGGCTTCATAGGGCCAGTCCCTCCGCCTCTCTTCATAAGAGCTTTTAATTTTTAAAAATGTTTTGAATTATTTGCAATAATAGCATGCAAAACAGGTACTGTCAAAGATTATTTATTTATAAGCCAAAACCTGTTTAATTTTTTCAACAGCCCAATCAATTTCTTCCTTTGCAATTATAAGCGGCGGCGCAAAGCGAATCACCGTATCATGGGTTTCTTTACATAACAGTCCTTCATCCTTTAACTGCTCACAATAAGGTCTTGCTTCCTCTGTTAGTTCAACGCCAATAAACAGGCCTCTGCCTCTAACTTCTTTTATAATTGGATTATTGATTGATTTTAATTGTTCAAGGAAGTAGTTTCCTAATTCAAGCGAGCGTTCTGCTAGTTTTTCATCTTCAAGCACTTCAAGTGCTGCAATCGAAACAGCACAGGCAAGTGGATTTCCACCAAAAGTTGAACCATGTGATCCTGGGTTAAATACGCCTAAAATATCAGCATTCGCTACGACACAAGAAATAGGGAATACACCACCGCCAAGTGCTTTTCCTAATATCAGCATGTCAGGATTGATTCCTTCCCATTCATACGCAAACATTTTACCCGTACGACCCAGACCTGCTTGAATTTCATCGGCAATAAACAAGACATTGTTTTCATTACATAAGTCAAATGCGGCTTTAATAAATCCTGCCGATGGAATGATAATCCCCGCTTCGCCTTGGATTGGCTCGATTAAAAATGCTGCAGTATTAGGTGTAATAGCTGCTTTTAACGCCCCGAGATCGCCATAGGGAATTAAGTTAATTCCCGGCAGCATCGGACCAAAGCCGCGCTTATATTCTGGATCAGACGATAAGGAAACAGCCCCCATTGTCCGGCCATGGAAGTTACCGGTGCAAGCAATGATTTCTGCTTGATTATCGGCAATTCCCTTAACATCATAACCCCAGCGGCGGGCAGCTTTAAGGGCAGTTTCAACGGCTTCTGCCCCTGTATTCATTGGGAGCGCCATGTTTTTATTGGTTAATTGACAAATCTTTTCATACCATGGACCAAGTTGGTCGTTATGGAAAGCACGGGAAGTAAGTGTCACCTTATCCGCTTGATCTTTTAAGGCTTGAATAATTTTTGGATGACGATGCCCTTGGTTAACAGCGGAATAGGCACTAAGCATATCCATGTAGCGGGTACCTTCCGGGCTTTCTACCCAAACACCCTCTGCTTTAGCAATTACGATTGGCAGCGGATGATAGTTATTCGCACCGAATTTTTCTGTTTGTTCAATGATTTCAGTTGTTTTTGCTGTTTTCATAGTCATTATGTTAGCTCCCTTCTTTATTTTTCCCAAAAGTAAGGACTTCAAGGAAGAAGACCCCTTTCGGAAAAATCCCTATAATGTTTCAGAAGTTGTTTTTGCCTGCATATGAAGCAGCAAATAATCAGGACCGCCGGCTTTTGAATCTGTGCCAGACATATTAAAGCCGCCAAATGGCTGATAGCCGACAATGGCACCGGTACAGACACGATTAAAATACAGATTTCCAACGTGGAATTCTTCCCTAGCCCGTTCAATATGTTCACGATTATTAGAAATAAGGGCACCGGTTAAACCATAGTCAGTATTATTGGCAATTTCCATCATATGGTCAAAGTCACGTGCTTTACAGATAGCCACCACCGGTCCGAAAATTTCTTCCTGCATCAAGCGTGATTTTTCATCAAGATCAGCGAAAATCGTCGGCTGGATAAAGTAACCTTTCGAATCATCGCCTTCACCGCCGGTCATCAATCTGCCCTCTTGTTTGCCAACTTCGATATAATTCATGATTTTCTTAAATGCCTTGTCATCAATAACTGGTCCCATATAGTTTTCAAGAGCTTCCGGGTTTCCAAGTGTGAGTGTCTTCGTTAAGGCAACCGCCCTTTCAATGACTTCGTCGTAAACATCTTGATGAACAACGGCGCGAGAGCCTGCAGAACATTTTTGACCGGAGAAACCAAAAGCAGAATAAACAATACTTTTTGCAGCTAACTCTAAATCGGCATCGCTGTCGACAACAACCGTATCCTTACCGCCCATTTCTGCAATAACCCGCTTAATCCAAATTTGCCCTGGGTGAACCTTTGCTGCACGTTCATTAATGCGGCAGCCGACATCGCGAGAACCTGTAAAGGAGACGAAACGTGTTTTCGGATGATCCACAAGGTAGTCACCAATTTCTGCACCGCTTCCCGGCACAAAATTAAGCACACCTTTCGGAAGTCCCGCTTCTGTCATAAGCTCTACAAATTTTGCAGCCACTACAGGTGTCGAGTTAGCAGGTTTCAACAGAACCGTGTTTCCCGAAACAATCGCGGCAACAGTTGTTCCGGCCATAATCGCTAATGGGAAGTTAAACGGTGAAATAATAATTCCGACTCCTAGTGGAATGTAATGGAATTGATTAAATTCGCCTTCACGGCTATTAACTGGAAAACCATCTTTAATACGGAGCATTTGTCTTCCATAATACTCAAGAAAATCGATTGCTTCTGCTGTATCGGCGTCCGCTTCGTTCCATGGCTTTCCAGCTTCTTTTACAAGATAGGCAGAAAATTCATGTTTCCTGCGTCTCATGATTGCAGCAGCACGGAAGATAATATTTGCACGATGTTCTGGTTTCCACTTTTTCCAAGATTCAAAGGTAGTTAAGGCAGCCTGCATTGCCTGTTCAGCCAACTCTTGGTCTGCCATGGAAACGCGGCCAATGACTTCGTCTTTGTTCGCTGGATTAATAGAAGTAATTTTTTTGTCTGTTGTAATCGGTTCCCCGCCAATAACGACTGGATATTCTTTACCTAATTGTGATTGAACATAGTTTAATGCTTCTTGAAATGTATGTTTATTTTTTTCATCTGCAAAATTAGTAAATGGTTCATGTGTATATGGTTTCACGTATTAACCCCCTTGTTTTAAATTCCATTAATTTAAGATGCAAGTACCGTGCCAAAATAAAAAAGCTTATTCTTCAAGGTATTTTTCACTTACTGCAAAATAATTTTGCGCAGAATTTTTTACTTTTACATTCATGCAAATATTTTTTGCGTTAAAAAGTTTTTAATGTTTAAATAGTTTTATATAGTATTTGAAAAGGGGCATGAAATCAGCGTGGAACATTCAAAAGAGACGGCAGATTATTTGCAATTTGTTAACCAGATGTATCAACGAATTTTAGACGAAGTGGATGTCGGTGTTCATGCGGTAGACGAAACGGGAAAAACAATTATTTATAATAAAAAAATGATGCAGATGGAGGCCATGGATAGTCAGGACGTTATGAATAAAAACCTCTTGGACGTCTTTATGTTTAAGGAGGACCAATCCAGTACGCTTGTAAAAGCACTTCAGGAAGGCAAAGTAACAAGTAATGTAAAGCAAACGTATTTCAATAACAAAGGCCGAGAAATTACGACACTCAACAATACGATTCCTATTTTTGAAAATGATCAAATTCAGGGCGCTGTTGAAATTGCCCATGATGTAACAAAGTTGGAACGGTTAATAAAAGGAAATATCAATCGCAATGGGGCATTGAGGTTTACTTTTGATAGCATTATTGGCGGGAGTGCCGCGATAACGGATGTCATTGAAAACGCCAAGAGGGCAACACGCACCTCTTCTTATGTGCTAATTGTCGGTGAGACAGGTACAGGGAAAGAGCTGTTTGCTCAAAGTATTCATAATGGCAGCAATCGTTTTTCCGGTCCATATATTTCCCAAAATTGCGCGGCGTTGCCTGATAATTTAATCGAAAGCCTTCTCTTCGGCACGAAACGTGGCGCCTTTACAGGTGCGATTGATCAACCTGGTTTATTTGAACAGGCAAATGGCGGCACTTTGTTACTTGATGAAATTAACTCGTTAAATTTAAATCTGCAAGCAAAGTTGCTGCGTGTTCTTCAGGAAAAAACGATTCGCCGTGTCGGGGATACTAAGGATACGCCAGTGGATGTCCGGGTAATAGCCAATATGAATGAGGACCCAATCGATGCGATTACAAACAACCGGCTGCGAAAAGACTTATATTACCGCCTTGGAGTTGTGACAGTTTTTATTCCTCCACTACGGGATCGTAAGGAAGATATTCCATTACTTGTCAAGTATTTTATTAGTAAGTATAATGAACTGTTTCAAATGGAGGTAAAAGGGCTGTCTGATGAAGTAAAACAATCTTTTGAGGAATATGATTGGCACGGAAATGTCCGCGAACTCGAGCATATCATTGAGGCGGCCATGAACATCATGATGGACGACGAAGCAACCATTATGTACTCACATTTACCCTTTCAATACCGAAGCAAAATGCATGTAAAGGACAGAGTAACGCCCGTTTTTTCTATAGATACATTTTTAAAAGACCAGGGGACTTATACTGCCCCACTAAAAGAGAAAATGGATCTTTTTGAAAAATCCTATATTGAGAGTGTATTAAGAAAGAATTACTTCAATATTTCTAAGTCAGCAATTTTACTTGGATTAAGCCGGCAAAGCCTGCAGTACCGGATGAAAAAATTAAACATAACTATTGAATAATAGCGCCTGGCCTCCAATGCGGTAAAGCTTTAACGCGTCGGGGGTCAGGCACTATGGGTTTACGCATGAAAGGTTCGGCTGTAAAGGGTATAACGGTCAATTCGGTCACGGTTTGGTTCATAACCGATTCCAGGCAGTGTTGGTACGGTAATCATTCCGTCTTCCACCGTTACCTCAGGATCGATGATATCTTCCTTCCAGTAACGTGATGAGGCAGCCGTATCACCCGGAAGCGTAAAATTAGACAGGCTTGTAATGGCTATATTGTGCGCCCTACCGATACCAGATTCAAGCATTCCTCCGCACCAGACGGGAATCCCGTTCGCTTCACATAAATCGTGGATTCTTTTGGATTCCGATAATCCACCGACACGGCCAATCTTGATGTTGATGACTTTACAGCTGCCAAGGTAAATGGCTTTTCTCACATCTTCGACACTGTGAATGCTTTCATCCAAACAGATAGGCGTTCTGATTTGTGCTTGCAGCTGGGCGTGGTCCACAATATCATCAAACCCCAAAGGCTGCTCAATCATCGTTAAATTAAATTCATCCATTGCCTTAAGTGTATCGATATCCTCAAGAGTATAGGCCGTATTGGCATCGGCCATTAAAGCGATATCAGGGTATCTTATGCGAATCTCCCTTAAAATATGGAGATCCCAACCAGGCTGAATTTTCACCTTAATCCGCTTATATCCCGTTTCTAAATAGCCGTCAATCATATGTAACAGTTCATCGACGGAATCCTGAATTCCTACACTGATGCCGGCTTCGATTTTATCCCTTGTTCCCCCTAAAGCCTTTGCCAGGCTTATTCCTTGCTGTTTGGCATAAGCATCCCAAATGGCTCCCTCAAGGGCAGCCTTTGCCATATAGTTTCCCCGAACATGATGGAACCGTTCAAACACTTCATCCGGGTGGGAAATTGGCTCTTTGAAAAGCAGCGGGATAAGGAAATCCTCCATCATATGCCAATTTGTCTTGACCGTTTCCTCCTTATAGGTAGCATCAATTGCTGCAACCGATTCTGCCCACCCGGAAATTCCATCCTTAGTTTTCACTTCTACTAAAATAAAATCTTTATCATATTCTGTTCCTACAGCTGTGGTAAATGGATGCAAAAGGTCCATTTTCATATGTCTTAACACAATTCGCTGAATTTCCATCTTACTTATCCCTCAATCCCTTTTTTGTAAAATATAATAATAGAGGTAAGGTTTCTGGCTTTTCCGTAATGCAGTAACCATCCACCCTTTGTTCAGGTAATGGCTGAAAACCTCCCGCGTCTTTAATCTCCATTCTAATGCTGCCGACATCCGGTCGGTTTTAATGGCCTGGATATGACTCGGCACAGGTACATATAAGACATTTGCATCATTTCCATAATTAAGATGGACAGACTCCGGCACTGGGAATCCCTGTTCATCAATAGCTACATTAATTAGTAATGGACCATCACCATTCTCGTTCACTTCCAAATGGCCGGATACTGGTTCCTCTGTAATACGCCATTCAACTAAGAAACGATCGGATGGCATGCCTGCATTAAGAATGTCCGGCATATCCCCGTAACAATTCTCAATGTACTGGGTACAAACCCCTCCTAATTTGCTTAAATTCAAATATCCGTTTACGGTTTCCAAAGGATCATACGTCCACCCGATGAGATTGTACCCTTTTTTCAGGGCCTCTTCCCGCTGTTTTAATTTTAATTTTTCCCCGATGCCCATTTTTCGAAAGTCAGGGTGAATCCCCATACTATGGGAGCAAAGATAGACATTGGTGCCATCAAATCCTGGAAAACTGTACTGAAAGCCTATTAATTGATCATCGCTAAATGCTCCAATGACCATTCCGCCATTTTTCACAACAGCAATGGAATGGCTCACTGGTACAGGGTCTTCATCAGCCCAAACAAGACTCTCCAGGTTTTTAACTAGCGTTAAGTCCTCTGGGCTGGTTAACATTTTTATAGATATTGTTTCCATAGAAAATAATCATGCCCTTCCTTAAAATTGATTAAACGACCCTTTTTAGGAAGCTTTTTAACCGGTCGCTTTTCGAATCACTGAACAGTTCCGCTAGATCAACCCTGCTCCAATCATTAACTTTTTCATTTTTATTTCACTTCTATTTTTCATTTTTGTTTTCCAATGAAGCTGCTTGATATAGCAGATTTGCTAAAATTTTTGTTCCATAAAGAAGCGCCTCTTTGTTGAACTGCATCTCCGGATGGTGAAGACCTGGCAGCAGGTCACAACCCAATCCAATCATGGTTCCTTTTAAATCCGGTTTCTGAAGGGTATAAAAATGAAAATCCTCTCCACCTTGTGAAACACAAGGATCTGCTACATTTTCCTCACCGATTACAGCGGCAATGGCTTTTACTGCTAGATTCGTCGCTTCTTTGTTCGTTGTTGCAGCAGGAACAAATTCTGTTACATTTCCACTTATCGCAGTACCCGTCAAATGGCCAACCTTCTCCAATAAATCCTCCGTTTTGACTTTCAACTCTTCCATCGCTGCATTTGTCCTTGCACGCAAGTCTAAAATAAATTCTGCCTTCTCGGGAATCACGTTTGAAGAGTCACCGCCTGACTTTAAACCCGTCATCTTTATTGAAAAAGAATCAGGACTCTTTAAACGAATATTTTGCAAGGCTTGAATAAGGAAGGAGGCTGCTTCGATCGGATTGTTGCCATCCTGTGGACGAGAGGCATGCGCTTGCTGTCCCTTAATCACCCCGTATATGGTTGCGCAAGAGCTATGAATGATGACGGGGGAAGCTTTCCCCATTGGTACTTCCATCCAAGGACGAAGGTGAACTCCAAATAAATAGCGGCAATGATCTAGGGCGCCTTCCTCTACCATTTTTAGAGCGCCTTCCCCTTTTTCTTCCGCAGGTTGAAAAATAAATCGTACCGATTTCTTTAGACGAGGCCTGCATGCCGCAAAAGCCAATGCTGTATGTAATACCATGGTGCTGTGGGCATCATGACCACATGAATGATTGGGCTGCACCTCTCCCTTAACTTCCTGCACAAGGGCATCCATATCGGCACGCAGGGCAACTACCTCATCACTTTCACCTGGAATGTCAGCAACAATGCCAAAATGACCATTGAAGGTTTTGTATGTGATACCCGCTCTTGTTAAGGCCTCCTGAATATAGGCAGAGGTCTTTCGTTCCTGCCAGCTAGGCTCGGCCAGCTGATGCAGGTCAGCGTATGTCTGTTGAATCTCTTTGTCCTTCTCGTTTACATAATCATCAAGTTGACACATGATGTCCCTCCGATCATTCCACATAAACACCGTAATTGGTGTAGAGTGATTCTAACTTCTGTTGTCTAGCTTGGATTCTTTCACGATCCTTCACCGTTATTCCTGCGATGATAAAATCTAGTAAACTGATGGCAGGTGTAATAGAATGTGCCATCGATTCTGAATTTTCTTCTGTTGTCAGTGTAAAATCGGCAATGCGGCCAACAGGTGACAATAGCCGGTCTGTTACACAGATTAATGGAACACCCTGTTTTTTAGCACTTTCCGCAATCTTTAGTGCGTCCTTCGAATATCGTGGAAACGAAATAACAAATAGGACGGAGTTTTCATTTAAATCTACCAGCCGTTCATAAATATCCCCAGTTGTTGGGCAAAGAGTGATTTGATCCCGAAGTGTATGGAGCTGGAAAGAAAACCAATAGGCTGGGGCATAGGAGGCACCCATTCCCAAAATAAAAATTCGCTCCGCTTTCATTAACACCTCAACGACCTTCCACAGTTCCTTTTCATTCAACTGCCGAAAGGTTTGCCGCTGGGAAAGAATCTCCTTTTCCAAGATTTCCGAAAAAGGAGAGCTGTGCCCTTCATCTTGATGTACATTTTTCGAATCCGCTCCGAATGGATTCAAGCTGTTGGTTAAAATTTGTTGCTGAATTATATGCTGCATCTCGCTAAAACCGTTAAATCCCAAGGCATAGGACAAGCGAATCACAGTCGTTTCACTAACTTCCACCTTCCGGCCGATCATGGCTGCTGTGTTAAATGCTGATTCATCCAGTTTCTGAATCAAATACTCCGCCACTTTTTTTTGCCCGGGAGACAATGTATCGTATTTTTCCTTTATCAATCTTTCAAAACTCTGCATACTGCCCTCCATCCGCATGTAATAAATGCTTCACTTTTTTAAAAAGTTGCAGGAACTTCTTCAGCTAATTGGATTATACCACGTTAACTGAAAATTTAGAAATGTCTTTTTGAAAAAATTCCATAGAAAAAACCGCTTGGTTCTCCCAAACGGTTATGTACCATCACTATAAAGCCTTTTCCGTTGATACGTAGACAGTACTACTCCTCCGACAATAAATAAAGATCCTAAAATTTCTGCACCGGTTATTGGTTTAGAGAGCAAAATCAATCCCATTATCATTGCTACAAAAGGTTCTAAATTTGATAATATGGAAGCCTTTGAAGCATCAACATGTCTAATGTTGTTATTCCAAATTAATGTAGCTATACCGTGAACAACAACAGCAGTTCCAATCAGTAAAGCCCAATCAGAGATATTAAAGCTGATTCGTAAGGGCGAGTCCAGGATAAAAGCAAACGGAATCGACACAAGGAAGCCTACTATATTCGAATATAAAGTAATGGAGAGTGGATCTATTCTTTGAGAGAGGAGTCTCGTCATAATAATCATAATAGCGAAGGTGATCATCGTTACAACAATCCATAATAAACCTTTATCGATATGCAAAGAAGATATATTGCCTTTTGCTACCACAAAGTAGATCCCTACGATTGCCACAACAGACCCCATCAACATACGAATGGTTAATTTTTCTTTTAAAAAGATAGCTGCTAAAAGGCCAGTTAAAATAGGAGTCGTTGCTAAAATTAAGGCAGATGTAGTTGGATCAGCTGTTTGTAATCCTACAAAAAAAGACCATTGGTTTATAAATACACCAATAACCCCAAGAAAAAACACCGCAAGTAAATCTGTTTTATTCACACGTTTAACTTGTTTTTTGTATGTGGATAATCCCATTAAAAACAGTACAATAAACAAAAGCCTTAACATGGTTAACAGAGTTGGGGAAAAGTCTTGGACTAATATCTTTCCAAATACAAAATTACTTCCCCAAACCACTACACAAAAAGTTAGCCAAGAATATGCTTTTAACATAATTTCCCCCCTTCCTAAAACACTTTAACAAAATGCTAACTGTCCTATTTTATACTTACTAGGATATTTCGTATACATTTTTGATTGGATAACGTGACCTAAAAGAAGACCCCCAACGCGATAAATCTTTAACGCGTCGGGGGTCTTGCACCTTAATACATTAGGGCCAAGCACTAGAATTCAATCACAAAGTTATTTTATCCAAGCACCATTTGAATCAAGCTTATATCCTTGAATCGTTGTGTTTGCTGCCATTTGCCCGCTCGCATACAAGTAGTACCATTTTGTGCCTACCAGTACCCAGCCAGTTTTCATTGTACCGGTTGAATCAAGGTAATACCATTTGCCAGCGTCTAATACCCAGCCGGTCTTCATCGCACCATTTCTTTCTAAGTAATACCAAGTGGAACCAAGGTTTACCCAACCTATTTTCATCGCACCACTTGAATCAAGGTAATACCATTTGCCAGCGTCTAATAACCAGCCGGTCTTCATCGCACCACCATTTTCCATGTAATACCAATTGAAACCAGATTTAACCCAGCCAGTTTTCATCGCACCACTTGAATCAAGGTAATACCATTTGCCAGCGTCTAATAACCAGCCGGTCTTCATCGCACCACTATTTTCCATGTAATACCAAGTGAAATCGGATTTAACCCAGCCAGTTTTCATCGCACCATTTGAATCAAGGTAATACCATTTGCCAGCGTCTAATAACCAGCCGGTTTTCATCATACCTGTTTGAGGATCATAATAATACCACTTGCCAGCTTTAGAAACCCAGCCTTTTCCGCTATCGTCACTGCTTGGTATGTTTTCATACTCAGCTTTTAATGTAACCTCATTTGCTGGCATCGTAAATGTAAATTGATCTGCCGTATAACTTTCATTTTCAAGTCCTTTCGCAGTCCATTTTACAAACCTTTGTCCGCTTGGAACAACAGCCTTCACAGTAACTTGCGAATCCTTTTTAATCTTAGCCGGACTGTTTACCTCATTTTCGTCTACCGTAATGATTCCTCCATCTACAGTCAAAGAAGAGACAATACCATCTTCTACAATCAAAGGTATGGTGTATTCAGAAGAATTTAAGTCTGCAAAGGTTATAACAAGGTCATATGTCCCCGCAACTAAATTATCATACTCAGGAAGCTTCATTATGTCGTCATAAGCAATTTCAAGCCTATCCTCTGGTGCGCCATAGCCTGTGCTTGGGAACCAATAACAGCCGGCGGCATCAAGAACCAATTCATTATCCTTCATGATCTTGACGCTTTTTACCGCTTTCCGCCAGTTTGCAGGTTGAATTCCCAAAGCGCCTTTACCAAAGTCTACCGTTACCCAAATATGTTTTTCAACTGCCCTGTTGTAATATGCATTTTTTGAAACAAGGCTTGGAGCAACGCCAGAAGTGGAATCCGAAAGCTTGAAGGTGACGTCAATCGTGTGTACGTCGGTAACATTGTCAAAGATATACTCGCCTGCTGCAGCAGCCTCAGGATTTTCCACTCCGTCAACTTTTACAGTTTCAATTTCAAAATATTCGTTAGGAGTGAATGTAAACTTTTGGCTCTGACCACGTTCGACCAAAACATATCCCTGCGGAGAAATTGTCCCGCCCGAACCTGCAGATGCAATAATAGTTACAAAGTTATCTTCTTCACCGCCGCCAATATTTATCTTTCTAGGAACAGGTACATTGTTCGTTGCATCCCATTCCCATATGTCTGTAAGGTCCCAACCCAAGGCCTCAAACGTAGCTTTTTGTGTAAAATCAGATGCCGCTTTTCCGGCAAATGCAGCGACGATTCCTGATGGCAGTCCACTTGTGCTTAACTTGTCACTGTTATAGTAGTTCATTTGGTCTGTGTCGATAATCGGCCTGCTGCCAGACCAGTAGCCTGCTATTTTACCAGGTGCTGCCTCATTTACTGCATTTAACACAGCATTTCCATTAAAGGTTTTGAGCAGACTACCTGATGAACCGCCCATATCACCTACAACAGCACCGAAATATTGACCTCCGTCAGGCCCTGTGACAGTACCTGCTACAAAGTTATTAAGAATAACTTTTCCCGTTGTCGTATCCTTTTGAGGAATAGGCGAACCTGAACTGTTCCAATTCGTGCCTCCAATCAAACCTCCAACTGTAGTTCCAAATACTGCTGCAGTTGAGGAGGAATTTTGCAAAGTACCCGCATGTAGCAAACCTACTATACCTCCTGTATTACTGCCACCGGTTACTTTTCCATCTACATAGCTGTTTTCAATAGTGCCTGTGGATACCCCAGCAATACTGCCAGTACTATTCTTTCCTGTAATATCTACATTTTCTAGCTTAAGATTTACAACTCTGCCGCCAGTACCTATATAAGAGAAGAATCCTGTATTATTGTTACTGCTTAATATTTTCAAATTACTAATTGTATGTCCATTTCCATTAAATGTTCCTAAAAATGGAGCTGGCGCGGTGCCTCCGCCAATTTCTGAGAATGTGACATCTTTCATATCAATATCAGCAGATAACTCGTATTTTCCGTCAATCGGATAGGCGGACGTGCCAAAACCTTCAGATAATGCAACCAATTCACTTGCTGTTCCGATTTTTACTGTTGCTGTGCCACTACCGGCAAGAGGTGTGACTTTAGCTGTAGCAGAGCTTGTTGCTACTCCATTATAAAAACCTGTTCCCGTGGCTACGGTGCGTAAATATGAACCTACATCCTCCTCTTTGATGGTATAGCGTGATGATGTTTCTCCTGCAATGGTTGTCCAAGTCGTACCGTCCGTTGATCGTTCCCATCTGAAAGAAGCGGTAGCGCTTGATGGAGTAATAGCTGCATTCAGGGTTTGACCTTCTTTTGCAATCCCTGTGATGGCTACATCTGTAATGGTCAATTCGTTAACATCTTCCGGGACTGACGGATAATTCCATGATGCTAAATTATGGGTACGTGGTTTGTTGGTAACCAGTGCGTTGCCATCCCCTGTAACCAAGTTCCCTTCTTTATCGTATCCTCTGCTTGTTACTCTGATTTCATTTGGTGAAATAGAAATATTCGAAAATCCTAGACCAATTGGCCTAACATCGACATAGGCTACCTTTTCGGGGTCCCTTTTGTTACTTTCGAAATAAGGTCCGCGTCTGTCGTTATTTCCAGAATAGCTTGTGATATAGGTTGTTCCGTTACCATAAGTTTGTGGTTCAATGTTTGACCCATTTGCATATAGCTTTGTACGGACATATATATGGTCGTGTCCTGAAAGCACCACATCAATTCCAGCTTCATCAAAAGCGGTTGTCCAGGATGCCACAGGGTTAGCCATACGATATCCGAAAAGTGATTTGTGCATAACAGCAACACGCCACTTTGTAGGGTTTTGTTTAACGACGGACTTCATCCAGTCCTGCTGAGCCTTTATTTGCTCTTTGCTGCTTTGATCCTGATAATCCATCATCATGAAAAGTGTATCGCCATAAACATAATAGTAGTTGCTTGACTCAAATTGCTTTTTGTCCACGCCGGATACCATTCTTTCAGTACCGTCTCCACCGCCATAAAATGACGCACCGTTTTTAGGTGGATTGTAGCGTCCAAACAGATTTTGCAATGTCGGGTCTACCGAGTCCCAGCTGCTGTTCGGAGCCCAACTATTACCTGCACCGTCGTACTCATGATTTCCAGTTCCTAGATACAATGGTACACGCGCAAACTTATCAGCATTTGCCCCAAAAAAAGTATCCCATTGATTGGTATCGAATGCATAAGAAACCTGGTCACCCGAGCTCAGAATAAATGCAGCATTCGGGAAATCAGTAAATGCTTGTTTAAGAGCTTTGTCATTGTGACTAGAATCAGGTGCTGCATGTACGTCAGTAACCCAGTTAAAGTTAAATGTATCAAGATTGCTGTCAGGTGTTTTAAAACTAGCTGGTGATTCTACGTTTGTAACATTCATTCCACCGTCACCAACAGAATATACATATTCCGTGCCAGGCTCCAGTACGGCCGTCTCTGCCTTATGGCTTTGAACTGGCGCAACAGAGTACGCAGTCCCAGCACCATTGTAGTTAGCATTTGAAATGGCGTTCGAGAGGTCTACCGTGTTATTTGTTCCTCCAACAAAATTTGTAAACTTTCCGCCATTGCTTTCAAAGTCTGATTTTTTAGCATAATAGAGCTGCGTTGTTTTTGTTGCTACTGGTGTTACCCAGTTAAAGCGTGCGATATACTTGCCTTCCTCTTGTTTAAATGAATCATACAAGAAGGTTACAGAGGTTGGTTCCGTACCGCCGCCTGTCGGCTGGGTAATCTTTTCCTCTGATTTTGTAATCGTAAAGTTATCGATGACTCGGAAAGGATTCTCAGAGCCTGTTGCTTTATAGAACGCTTTATAGGTTATCGCATTGCTGGTAACCTCTACCTTGCTGTACACACCTGGTGCATAAATTTTACCGCCGCCTGTACCTGTTTTATCAATGCGAAGGTCATAAAAATAATCATTCCAAGACGTGTCACGGTTGTCGAGGCTGTAACCGTAGTTATAAACCGATCCCCCTATTACATAGGTAGGTGCTTCGCCGAATTTTGCCTTTTCAATGCTTCCTGTGCCTGCTGTAGTAGAGGTTGTCTTTAAAGTGGTTCTGGCATAGGCATGTTCATGTCCATGGAATACCAAATCGATGCCTGCATCGGTCAGCTTTTTACCAATTACATTGTCCATATTATAGTGACTTGCACCTGGATCGTAGGGTGGAACATGAAAATATACTATTTTCCATGCCTTGGAGGTATTTGCACTTTCTTTCTCCAAAAACTCCCATTGGATATCTTTGTCAGTGGAAGAAGCAAAAGAATTAAGAGAAATAAACAAGGCATCTCCATATTCAAAGGAATAGACCGTCCCATCAGCAGCTGAAGACAACCCGTCTGGTTTATGTAAAGACGTATGGTTAAATCTTGCTTTATACTGCACAAAATCTCTGTCATAGGATGCACCATCATGATTACCTGGAGTTGCCATGATTGGCAGCTTATCTAAAAGGTTTTGAGCTGCATCAAAGAATAACTGCCATTGATCTGAAACATGCCCATCCTCTACAACATCACCCATATGAAGAAGAAATGCAGCATCCTGTTCATTCTCCTTAATATAGTCGTATAACTTGTTAGTGTTATCAAACGAACTAACAGATGTTCCCTGTGTATCCGGGGTGATAACAAAAGAAAACGGCTTGTTTGCAGCAGAATCCGCAGGTGCCGTAAAACTAGCGATAGCGCTATATCCGTCGCTAGCGTTACCAACTTTATAATAATATTTTGTTTCAGGAGTAAGATCCTGAATCACAACATTAAAGGAATTGATAGCTTTAAAGTCAGTCCGCCTATTCTCTGGAAAAATATCTGTGGCAACTGGAGTAGTCTTTGTTGCGCTTTTCTTTACACCATCATCCAGGTTTGGTGATGTATCATAAATGATTTCTGAAGTGTTCACCGTTGGATCAGTTACCCAATTAAAACTCATCGCCGTTTTACCTGCTTCTGCCCCCCCGCCTATACTCATGGCAATTTGTGACGGAATTCCTGCAGGTGTTGCTGCCGATGCTGGCCTAGGCGTTACAAGTCCAGCAACAGCTATAAGTACTGCTAAAAGCACTGAAATTAGTTTTGATTTTGATTCTTTTTTTCTGATCACTCCTATTAAACTCCTCTCAACTTAGAAATTAATTTTTTCTGGTACCTTACTAAACTCCTTTCATTAAGAGATACAAATTTTATTATCTCAGCGGAATGTTAATTCTGATGCATATAAATATTAATAATAGGTAAATATTGTTTCTTTTGAGTTTTTTCTGGAAATTACGAATCTGATGCTGAGCGTTCAAAAAAAGGAGGTCTCTCTGAAAATTGAGAGACCTCCTTCTAAAACAATGTAGACAAAAAGCATTCCTGCGAATAAGGAACTTTGATGCATCAACCTTCCTAGCTTATGATATAGTTCACCATATCACAATCCAATACCCCAAATTATTTGGTAATAACAAAGCTGTTCCAATAAAAAGACGCGCTCAATGAATGCAAATTTAATCCGGAATTACTATATCCAGCTTTCCTTCATGACTAATGATTTCGATTACCTTGTCTGTAAATAGATATGGCGTATCAAATCGGTCCTGCTTTTTCATATCTAGATAACTATTATTAGCAGTCAGAACAGGGAAGACAGCATTGGTCTTCTTGAACATATTTTGATAAACTTCTATTTCTGCCATCAAGATAATCTGTTTACTAGAGATGGCAAAAAAGAGTTTCCCAATCTCTCTGTCATCATTCATGATAGGGATCTGCTGCAGGATGGAAATAAGGCAAGTGATAATATTATTCATCTGCTCGTTTGTTAGCCCTTGTAACTGCCATTCCTCTAAAGCTTTGTTAATGCCATTTCTCATTTCCTTGAAGGAAAAAACATCTTCAATCCTAAGTGCCGTGTTCGTCTTACCGAGGCTCTCAAACTTTTTTCTCGAATCAAATATGTATTCCTTGATAAAACCTGTATACTGCTCCCGCTGCACAACAAAATCGGTAAGCTCATTAATACTACGAATCTCTTGGCTCCGATTGCGGATTAATTGTAAAAAAGCATAGACATCTTTCTCATCAAATGAATTGTCCATCAACTTTACATAATAATATTTCAATAATGATTGTTCTTTCGTATCCATTCGTCTCTCCTAGAAGTAGTATTCATATCTCGCAATCCTGTCGCCCTATAAGAACGTCCCTAACTTGCCTGGCAGATTATAAGATAAACTTTTTAAAAATCAATGTGGCATTATGACCGCCAAATCCTAGTGAGTTGGATAAAACCACTTGGACATCCTTCTTCTTTGCTACATTCGGGACATAATCTAAATCAAGTTCTTCATCCGGTGTTTCATAATTAATGGTTGGAGGAATGATTCCGTCCTTGATCGCTAATAGAGAAAAGATAGCTTCAATGGCACCAGCCGCTCCCAACAAATGCCCTGTCATCGATTTCGTGGAACTAACAGATAGCTGATAGGCATGTTCTTTGAAAATTTCTTTGATAGCAAGTGTTTCATATAAATCATTATAATGGGTGGACGTGCCATGCGCATTGATATAGTCCACTTGTTCTGGCGAAATTCCGGCATCTTCTAATGCTAATTTCATCGACCTCTGGGCACCTTCACCATTAGGTGCAGGTGTTGTAATATGATAGGCATCTCCGGTAGCTCCGTACCCGATTAATTCACCATATATGGTTGCATCACGAGCCAAGGCATGTTCCAATTCTTCTAAAATAACAATACCGGCCCCTTCCCCAATGACGAACCCATCACGATTTTTATCAAAAGGTCGGCTTGCTGTTTTCGGATCTGGATTTTTCGTAAGGGCGGTCATATTGGAGAATCCTGCAATGGTCATCTCTGTGATGGTGGCTTCTGTTCCACCGGCAACAACCATATCACAATCCCCTTTTTGGATGACGCGGAAGGCATCGCCGATAGAATTAGCTCCGGAAGCACAGGCCGTTACCGAACAATTATTGATTCCTTTTGCCCCAAGTTCAATCGAAACCCGTCCTGCCGCCATGTCCGGGATAAACATCGGTATGGTAAATGGATTCACCCTTCTTTGGCCTTTTTCGATAAATTTCTTATGCTGTTCCTCAAACTCACCAAGACCGCCAATTCCCGATCCAATCCAAACGCCGACACGCTCAGGTTGAATATCCTTACCGATTTGAATGCCCGCATCGTTTACAGCCATTTTACTTGCAGCAACAGCAAATTGACTAAACCGCCCCATTCTTCGCGATTCTTTCAAATCGATAAATTCTTCGGGCGCAAAACCTTTTACTTCCCCTGCGATTTTGACATCAACTTTATCCACATCAAAACTTGTTGCCGGACCGATACCTGACAAACCATTTTTAATCTGTTCCCATGTCGAATAAGCATCATTCCCTAAAGGAGTGACCGCTCCAATCCCTGTAATCACTACTCGTTTTGTCATCATCTTCGCTCCTGCTTTTCATTATTATGTAGACATCCCAGCTTTTTTTCGTTTTGTTTTCCTATATTTCTAATACGATTCTGAAAACCAATAAAATCCTATAGTTATTCTATCTATTTTATCTAACACCGAGGAATTCTACAAATTATGAATATTAACGAAGTAAGTTTTTGCAAAAAAGAAAACCCGCCGATCGGCGAGCTCTAAGGGTGAGACAAAAAAAGTATGTGTATTATCGTTCTTCCGGAGATACCGATAATTCCTTTATCTTAACAATCCAATCTTTGAAACTTCCATATTCATTTGTATCAAATCCGAAGTGCTCCTTTATTAGCTGAACAGATTTGCTTTCTTGTTCAGCAAAAACCCCATCCGAATAGATTAATTGAAAGAGTTCTACTAAGACGATATTTTTGGAACGTTCTGTTTTGAATATCTTGAGAAGATCCTCTATTGCCAAACCCTTTATTTTATAGTCCTCAAGGTCCATTTCCTTTTTATATTTGTTAAGGATAGAATTTTCAAATACAGATAGGTTTCCATCAATATTGGCAATCAATGCAGCCAATTCAAGAAACGCTTCTTTCTCCTCCGGGTGAAGTTCTGCTAGGAACATTACACACTCTCCTTAAAATCTTTGTCCTAGTTATACGAATAATAACTGATTTGGTTTCAATTAATGTGAGAGGTTTTTCCCTGTTAAGCCTAAGGGATCTTTTTGTAAATCTAATTCGGCTCTACATGAACATGTACATCGTAGACTCCGTAATCTTTAATCATGACTTTTTCAACGTGTGTAGCAATATCATGTGCTTCGCGAATATCTAAAGTAGATTGAACTATGATAACTACGTCGATGACTTCGTTATTACCATAGTTTCTCCCTTTAATTTCTTTTATGCCTTTTACTCCATCAACTTTTGTAATGACTTCTTGATAAAGTTGAATCTTATTTTCATCGAATCCGTCTGAAAGTTCATGAGACGATTCCTTAAAGATATCCCAAGCTGTTTTACAGATTAAGAGTCCTACAATCATTGCCGTTACTGTGTCCAGCCAGGGCATATGTAATTGGGAACCAAATATCCCTAGAGCTGTTCCTATACTGACCCACGCATCGGAAATGTTATCTTTTGCAGCTGCCATCACGGATTTACTATTAATTTTTGCAGCTAATTTTTTATTGTAACGATAAACAAAATACATGACGATTGCGGAAAAAAGGCCTGTATAAGCAGCGATCCTATCTGGAGACTCTTTTCCTCCTTGAAACATAGAGGTTATCGCATCAATCAACACTTCTATTCCAACGGCGATCATGATAAAAGAGGCAACCATTGAGGCAATCGTTTCGCTTTTCCAATGGCCATACCCATGATCGCCATCAGGCGGTCGTTGTGAAAGCTTGAGTCCGATAAATACAGCAAAAGAGGCAATAATATCGGTTGTATTGTTTAGACCATCTGCTTTCAAAGCAGCAGAATCACTCATATATCCTATTGCTAGTTTTAGGATCGATAAACATATATAAGCAATCATGCTTATGATTGCTCCCCGTTCACCTAATTTTAGATTTTGATATTTTTCGGTTTCCATCCTTAATGCCTCCCACCAAAGTACATCCATATGATAACAACTCGAATATGGGTGGGTCTAGAGCAACCTTATTGCATCGTTTTATAAAAGTAGACTAGAGAGAATAATGTTTCATGCGGGAAAGATTTCTGGAAAACAAATGTCATAAGGATATATCTTTTTAACCTTGTTAAAATGGTTTATTTAAAGTTTTTTTGTTTTCTTAATTCATTCCATTTCCCCTCATTTTCTCCCAAAGTGAAATAAAATAGAATATTAAAAAGGTCTTGAAATTTCCGTATTGTATGTATACTCTATTTTAAAGGCGAGGGGGAATGAGTCGAATGATTAGAAAGCTTACAGAAAAGGATCACCAACTAGTTCTCACTTTTTTAAGTGAGGAGCCGTCTATTAATCTTTTTATCATAGGGGATTTAGAAGTATTCGGATATACTTCGGAATTCCAGGAAATTTGGGCAGAGTTTGATGAACAGAACACGATTAAAGCTGTTCTTCTAAGGTTTCACCAATCTTTTATTCCATATGCAAAAGGCGAATTCGATACAGAGGGCTTTGTTTCGATTATGAAACGGTACAACCAGCCTGTTCTATTAACCGGAAAGTCCGATATCGTGGAAAAATTCGCAGCCTTCGATGACCTGCTGCTAGGTAAGAAGCAGGTAACATTCTTTGCAGAATGCCTCACAGATGAATTTCTTGGTGCCAAAGATCATGACATCGCCATTAACCAGGCTACTATCGAGGATGTAGATCAAATTATTAAACTTCGTGAATCGATTGAAGAATTTCATGTCAGAAGTGATGCACGAGAGATATTTGTTCAAGCAATGGAATCTAACACAGCAAGAACCTATTATACCGTTGATCACGGTATCATTACTTCCTGTGTTTCCACCACAGCGGAAAATTCCATGTCAGCCATGATTGTGGGCGTCTGCACCCGGAAAGATTACCGCCGACAAGGCCTGGCAACAGCTATCATGCAAAAATTATTTAAGGATGTCCTAGACGAAGGCAAAACACTTTGTCTATTCTACGATAACCCTGAAGCAGGCCGTATTTATAAGAGACTTGGATTTAAGGATATCGGAAAGTGGACAATGTACCGCGGATAAGATTACAACATGCAGGCACCATTAATGGTGCCTGTCACCCTTTTCCCTACCCCTGTATTATTAATGGTGCCTGTCACCTTATCCCCTAATGACATGGTAGCAAACAAACAAAATGGCGATGGGGGCTACGTAGCGGATGAGGAAGAACCAAATCCGGAATAAGCTTAAAGGCAGTCCGCCTCCTAATGATAATTCTTCATATAGTGCTGATTTTTTTATTTTCATTGGCACAAAAATTGAAATTAATAACGCTCCAATCGGCATTAGTACGTTACTTACTAAGTAATCCGCAGCATCGAAGATCGTTTTGCCAAACACTAGAACATCGCTTAAAACACCATAGGATAGTGCGGATGGAATGCCAAAAATAAAAATAGCAATTCCAATGATCCACGACCATTTGGCTCTCTTCTTTGATTCACCTTTTGCGATAACCGAAACAATGATTTCCAGCATTGAAAAGGCTGATGTAAGAGCCGCAAATAAGAATAACACTAGGAATGCGACAAAAAAGACCATTCCAAACGGCATTTGATTAAACACATTTGGCAGAACATTAAATAATAAAACAGGACCGGCGTCTGGTTTTAACCCAAATGAAAATACTGCTGGGAAAATCGCAAGACCCGACAAGACAATGATAAAAATGTTCATTCCTACTATTGAAAAAGCAGAACGAAATAAACTTTCTTCCTTTGATAAATAGGAACTATACGTTACCATCACCGAAACACCTACACTCAAGGCGAAGAACGATTGTCCTAAGGCAAACAGAATTGTTTCCGGTGTGATTTGCCCGAAATCCGGCTTAAATAAAAAGGTAACGCCCTCCATCGCACCTTCTAGTGATAAAGAGCGGATAATCAAGATGATAAAAAGGATAAAAAGAACCGGCATCATGATCTGACTTGCTTTTTCGATCCCATTTTGAACCCCTTTTGCTACAACGATAATCGTGAGGAGCATGAAGATCAACTGCACGGCAACACTAGTAACCGGATTTGAGATTGTCTCGCCAAACAACTGTTCATACCCAGACTGGTCCAACCCATTCAACTGCCCTGTAACTGCCTTCCATATGTAACTAATAATCCACCCGCCAATCACACTATAAAATGAGAGCAAAATAAAACAGGTGACAATTCCTAAGTAACCAATCCAATGCCAGATCGAATGCGGTGCGAGTTCTTTATAGGCTTCTATGGCGTTCCTCTGTGTTTTCCGTCCTACTACAAATTCAGCTATCAGCAAGGGAAGGCCCAAAAATAATGTAAACAGTATAAAAATAAAAAAGAATGCCCCTCCCCCACTTACACCTGCAATATATGGGAACTTCCAAATCGCTCCAAGCCCAATGGCGGAACCGCCTGCTGCTAAAATAAAACCAATCTTTGATGACCACTGTTCCGTATTTTTCAAAACATTACCTCTTTCTATTCCATCCTTTTTAATGCAAAAAAGCCGTCCATAAAAATGTACACTAATTTCTTTTGAAAAACGATACTTCTTTCTATATGAAATCGCAAAAATACGGATTTGCCTGTGTTTTCCAATCTAAACTTCACTGTTTTCTGTGTTATAATAGTTCACGGCATAAGTGAATATAAAAAATAAGCTTAATGCGGGTGGGAGAGGGCAACACGAAAGTGTGTGATTACAAATATGAGGGGAGTTTTCAAACTTAAGCAACACGGAACAAGCATAAAAAAGGAGGTTATAGCAGGGTTAACATCGTTTTTTTCCATCATCTATATTATTGCTGTCAATGGCAATATCCTTAAGGATGCAGGAATACCACTTGAAGCTGGGATTATCGCAACCGTACTATCTTCGCTAATTGGCTGTTTACTAGTTGCGTTTATGGCAAATGCACCTTTAATTCTCGTTCCGGGAATGGGGATTAATGCATTATTTACGTATACCATTGTCGGTTCAATGGGGCTAAATTATATGGAAGCTTTAGCAGCCGTTGTCGTCTCAGGGATTCTCTTTGTGATTGTGGCCTTTACAAAATTATCAGGCATTCTAGCAAACGCGATTCCATCGTCATTAAAAGAATCGATCTCAGTCGGAATTGGTTTATTTATTGCTTTTATTGGCCTGCAAAAGAGTGGAATTATTGTCGGAAATCCAACAAACTTTGTTGCGCTCGGTAATTTATCGTCACCGATTGTTCTGGCATCGATCATTAATCTGATCCTCACGCTATTTTTGTTTTTGAAGAAAGTACCGGGGAATTTCTTGATCAGCATAATAGCCGGCACGATTATATCCTACTTTTTTGGGATTGTTCATTTTTCAGGAATGGATACAAGCTTTATTTCCTTCGGGGACTACAAGAATGTGTTTCTGAGTTCTGATTTTGGAAAAATGGCAACCATTCCATTTTGGACGGCGGCTTTTTCACTGGTTTTAGTGCTCGTTTTTGAGAATATCGGCCTGCTTCATTCCCAAGTGAACGGAATGCTTCAAGCACCTGAAAAAAACGGCAAATCATTAAAAGCCATTTCCATTTCCACCATTGTATGTGGATTTTTCGGAACAAGTCCCTCTGTTTCAACGGTTGAAACAGCAGCAGGTATTACGGCAGGTGGAAGAACGGGCTTAACTTCTGTTGTAACAGGTTTATTGATGCTAGCATCCCTTTTCTTTATGCCTTTTATTAAACTAGTACCCAATACAGCAATCGCACCTATTCTCATTATTATAGGCGGATTAATGCTGACAAATATAACAAATATCGACTTTACGGATTTTACCGAAGCATTTCCGGCTTTTCTCGTGATTATTATGATTCCATTAACATACAGCATTGTCGATGGAATAGCCTTCGGATTCATCGCTTACCCGCTAGTAAAGCTATTTACAAATAAGCAAAAACAGCTTACCGTATCAATGTTTATCATATCCATCCTGTTCTTAACCAACTTCCTGCTGCACTCAGTTGGCTAAACTAAGCAGAACTTGGTAGAGACCCGGCGGTATAGGACATTTACCACATTTAAAAGTTACAAAAATGGCAAAGGGTGTCAGGCACCCTTTGCCATTTTTTGTTAACCTTTATCAGCCGCCAAATAGCTTTTCAGTTTTTGTTTTGTCTCAGCATCGGCAAAGCTTGCTTCTACACTGTTTAGGTAAATCTGTTGGTAATCTTCATCGGATAGGTTAAATTCATTGAAGATGATGTTGCACTCATTCGCCATTGTTGTATCTGAAACCGTTCTGTTATCCGTATTGATCGTTACCTTGATGCCATCCCTGTGGAAAGGGTAAATCGGATGTTCGGAAAAACGATTCACCGCTTTTGTTTGTACATTACTTGTTGGGCACATTTCGAGGGTCACATTATTTTCCTTAACAATGTTATAGGCCTCTTCACAGTCTTTAATAAAAACGCCATGTCCTATTCTTTCAGCACCTAACAGTTTTACTGCTTCCAAGACATTTTCCCCAATGCCTGTTTCTCCCGCATGAATCGTTACTCTATAGCCATATTCTCTTGCTAAGGCGATTGGTTCGACGAACCTTCCGCAAAATCCTTCTTCCTCAGAAGCACATAAGTCGATGGCTACAACTCCTTTTCCAAGGAATTTTTTCCCCTTTTCAACGACCTCAAAGGCACTCGCAGCAGACATCGTTCTCATACATGACAGAATTAAGTTTCCATTGATCTCATATTGATTTTCAGCATCCTTCATGCCATCTAATACACTTTGAATAATTTCTTCTACACCTAATCCCTTGGCAGTGTGAAGTAACGGCGCAAATCGAACCTCCATATATTTCACATTTTCCAGAGCTGCATCCTCAAAAAGCTCAAATGTGATTCTTCTGAGATTCGCCTTGGACTGCATGACCAAATTCGGAATCGTGAATCTCTCCAAATATTCATCTAGAGATTCACATTCTAATGGCGCGATCAACTCTTTTTGAATCTCTTCTTTATCAAAGGAAGGTAACGGAATTCCCTCTCTCATTGCAATCTCAATGATTGTTTCAGGTCTAAGACTGCCATCTAAGTGGCAGTGAAGTTCAATTTTAGGTAATGTTGCTATATTCATGGATTGTAACCTCCAATTTATTATTTAAATTATGCAAAAAAAATTCCTGACTACGAAGAAAATACAAATGCATGTATCTTCTTCGTAATCAGGAATTTATTGGTTCCTGGTAGAGACCTCCAAACCATATCATTGGAGTTATACGAGAAATTAGTATTATGTTTAGTTTTATATACGAAGGATAAAAGAATTTATGGTTATTGTCAAGTAGGTATTAATGGAATTCTTCTAATTCCACGAGATGGTTTGTAATCTGTTCATGCTCTTTTGCAGCTAAAACAATCAAACCCCATTTGTCTTTCAGCTTTTTTTACATATTGGGACCCTTACACCTTATTCATCAATTTTTTGATAATCCGAATTTGGCCTCTATGGCTTAGTTCATCCTCGAACACATGAAACCATTTAAAATAATTGTTTGCAGGGCGATTCCACCAGAACGGGGTTTGTTCAAATAACCATTTGTCCGGCAGTGTTTTAAATTTCTCGATGGTCATATTCCTAACCTCCGATAAATCCTGGAGGTAAAACTCTATCGTATTCCCTCTAAACTGTTCCCTCCCGAGGCTGCCTAATTCCAATCCTGGACTTAACCGGATAATTTCGTCATCAGTCAAATCCCGATTCTCAAAGGTTTCAATCTGATAAGCCTTTTCGACAACAGCCATATGCGCTAACAGCATTCCAATTGAATTGGCTTCCCCATCATAAAGAAAATCTAACTCCTCGACCGTTAAATCCTTCACTGCATCTATCGTGGTCTCTCTTGCATAGTTCATCATCGACACTAACTTACTGAATTCCAGCCCCAAACCATCTTTTTGATCAATTACATACAATGTTTGATTATCTATCGTCAAACTTTCCACTCCTTTTTTTTAATAAAATCACTCCATCCTATGAATTCTTTTTCTTTTTGGAAAATCCCTTTAAAAAAGGCCTCCGATTTGAAATTAAAGAATATTACACTTATATCGTGTAAAATAATACAGATATTACACAATATACAATAGAGAGGAGACACGCCATGGAATTTTTTCTACTTATACTATTACTGCTCGCCATTATCGGGTTGTCTAGCTTCATCAATCACTTTTTACCCTACATACCTGTACCGCTTATTCAAATTGCACTGGGGGTTTTGCTTGCTTCACTCCCGCTAGGCATTCATATCCCGATGGAGCCGGAATTGTTCTTCGTTCTGTTTATTGCCCCCTTACTTTTTCATGATGGGAAAAATGTTTCAAGACAAGCATTATGGAAATTGCGAAAACCGATTTTATTGCTTGCACTTGGACTTGTGTTTGTTACCGTATTCGCCATCGGATATTTAATTCATTGGCTAATACCGTCAATTCCATTGCCTGCAGCTTTTGCATTGGCGGCCATTCTTTCCCCAACAGATGTCGTTGCCGTTGGAGCCATTTCAAGCAGGGTGAAGATACCGAAAACGATTATGCATCTACTTGAAGGGGAAGGGTTGATGAACGATGCCTCTGGCTTAGTTGCGTTTAAATTTGCCGTAGCCGCAACCGTGACTGGCGTTTTTTCATTAGCAGAGGCAAGCTGGAGCTTTTTAGTCATAGCTATTGGCGGTTTGGCGGGCGGGGCTATTCTTGCCTTCCTAATTATTCGCTTGAAGGTTTTTATTCGACGGCTGGGTATGGAGGACGTGACAATCCACATGCTTATTCAGCTCCTCACCCCATTCGTGATTTTTTACATTATTGAGCATTTTCATCTCTCCGGCATTTTATCAGTCGTCGCTGCCGGCATTGTCCATACGATATACCGTGATCGAGATCGATCACCTGCCATGCAGCTGCAAGTAGTTTCTCAAAGTACATGGACAGTACTGATCTATATTTTGAACGGATTAGTATTTGTATTGTTAGGCTTGCAAGTTCCAAGTGTCACAAATGAAATTTTTAAAAATCCGCTGTTTAATAATTGGGAAGTAAGCAAATATATCATGATTATTACGGCTGCACTATTACTGCTTCGCTTCCTATGGATTACTGCAGCGTGGCAGTGGGGAAGGCTGTTTAAAAAGAATATACAAATGCCTTCTAAGAAAGCTATTGGCATCATTACTATTTCTGGTGTAAGAGGGGCTGTCACACTAGCCGGTGCCTTTACCATTCCATATGTTCTTGCTGATGGCAGCCCATTTCCTGACCGTGCGTTAATCATCTTTATTGCCGCCGGAGTTATATTGGTCACGCTAATTGTAGCGAGCATTTTCTTGCCAATTCTTGCAAGGACGGAAAAAGGAAATACGGAAGATCTGAGAGAAGAAATGGAGAGGTCGGCTATGCTCCGGACAATTGATGCTGCCATTCGATCGATCCGGGAATTGATGAATGATGACAACCGTGAATCCGCAGTGTCGGTTATCGCAGCATATAATCAAATCCGAAATCGCCTAAATAACGTAAGTGATGAAGACTCCCAGAGGCTGAAGTTAGTGGAAACGGAAATTCGTATGAAGGCCCTTGATGCAGAAGTCCACTACATTGAACAATTGAAAAAGGCTGGACAGATTGACCGAGAAACTGCGTATTTAATTGAAGAACATATCCATAGAATGAGACTCGCCGTTACAAACCGATTGCACTTTAGAAGATTGTTCATTTGGACATTGATTAAAAGAGGTTTGTACAAGCTTTTTCAGCTCTTTTTGCCCAAAAATAAGGAACGGCTTAAAGATCGCCAGGTAAAGGCGAAAAAGCTCATCCAACTAAAAGTCAACATGGCCAAAGCCGCCATTCGGTATTTAAAGGAACATATGAATTCTGAAAATGAACATATCAATATGGTCATTATCGGAGAATATAATGAAATGATGATGAAATTTAGGCTTGCGAAAAAAGGTGTGGATTCCAGTCAATACATCCATATACAAAGAGAGTTGCGAGCTAAAGCCTTCCAAGCAGAACGGGATGAAATTCAGAATTTGTATGAAGAGGGAGAAATCACAATAGATATCACCCGCAAAATTCGTAAGCAGATTAATATTAGGGAAGCGTATTGGTTGGAAGAAACGAGTGTACATGCACATTAAATGATTCCGGCGAACAGCGCTAGTCACTGTTCGCCGCTCTACGTGACCGGATTCTTCATTTTCCACCTTTTTTGGGCACGTGGAACCTCTCTACGTTACCTCGGACTCCATTTTCCATCCGTATAGGGTACGTAAAACAACCCGACTTATACTAAAATAATGAATATTTGAAAAACTTTGCGCATTTGACTTGAGTTTTTGTTAAATAAAGCGTACTCTAAAAAATAAACTAGAACTTGGAGATGAGGTGTAATTATGCAACAAGAAATTGCTTTTATTCAAAGAGAGGAATTAAAGGAAAAGCCCGATACAGCTTCACTTGGTTTCGGAAAATATTTCAGCGATTACATGTTTGAGATGGATTATCGCGGCGGAATTGGATGGCATGACCCGCGGATTGTCCCTTATGCACCATTAACAATTGAACCGTCCTCGATGGTTTTTCACTATGGACAAGCTATTTTTGAAGGATTAAAGGCCTATAAGGCAGCCGATGGCACAATTCAACTCTTCCGTCCGGAGAAAAACATGAAGCGGTTGAATGATTCATGCGACAGACTGTGTATTCCCCAAATTGATGAGGATTTTTTATTAGGTGCGATTAAACAATTAATTTTTACAGAAAAAGATTGGATTCCAGAGGGTGAAGGGACATCCCTTTACATTCGTCCGTTTATTTTCTCAACGGAGCCCTATCTTGGCGTCCGACCTGCTAATCAATATAAGCTGCTGGTAATCCTCTCGCCGTCAGGTGCTTATTATGGGAACCAATTAAGCCCTGTTAAAATTTATGTTGAAGAGCAATATGTGCGGGCTGTTATTGGCGGAGTCGGCCATGTCAAGACCGCCGGCAACTATGCTGCCAGCATGAAGGCACAAGAAAAAGCCGATGCCAATGGGTTCGCACAAATTCTATGGCTCGATGCGAAAGAGAATAAGTATGTCGAAGAAGTCGGAAGTATGAATATTTTCTTCAAGATCAATGGCGAAGTGGTAACGCCAAGACTGAATGGCAGCATCTTACCAGGAGTTACACGTGATTCAGTGATTGAACTATTAAAATATTGGAACATCCCTGTACGAGAAGTAAAAATTTCAATTGAAGAGGTTTTTGCCGCACATGAGCGCGGTGAACTGGAAGAAGTCTTCGGTGCTGGAACTGCTGCCGTTATATCACCCGTTGGCGAATTAAATTGGAACGACCATGCAATCACAATCAATGATAATAAAATTGGCCAGCTTTCACAGCGTATATATGATGAAATGACTGGAATACAGCTTGGAAAAAAAGAGGATCCATTTAACTGGATCGTTAAAGTGGCGCCGGTTGAAGTGTAATATTGAAAAAGATCCAGATGAGGAACTGGATCTTTTTTTTATTATTCTGCTTCAGAAACAAGCGTAAATCGTTCATTTAGGTGCTGCGGATTTTCAATTTCATCAACGACTGCGATGGCAAAATCAGCATAGCTTACATAGCTTTGGCCTTGGGCATTAACCATAATATGATCTTTCCCTTTTTGATATGCACCCGTTCTTTTGCCTTCAGGATTAAAGAACGCAGCCGGGCTGATAAACGTCCATTGAATATCAGTCGCGTTTTGAAGGTCCTCCAGATTTTTGCCTTGATTTAAAGCGGTTGGATAATACTCTTTCGGAAAATCAGGAGTATCCATAACACGAATTGTTTTTGCTTCATCCGTAAACAGGCTGCCTGCACCACCGACAACGATCAATCTAGTTTGAGGTGCCCCTTTCATTGCCTCGATTAATACTCTTCCTGCATCCACATGAAGATGTTCTTGACCAGGAGCCGCACCAAAAGCATTTACAACAACATCGAATGCTTTCACATCTTCTGCTTTTAAGTCAAACACATCTTTTTCCAATACCGCAGATTGTTGATTTTTAAGGTTGGCTGCGTTACGAACAATCGCTGTAACTTCATGACCTCTTTCAACAGCTTCCTTAAGAATAAAGCTTCCAGCTTTCCCGGTTGCGCCAATAACTGCTACTTTCATGTTGCACTCCTCCATTTATAATTAATTTCTATTTGTAACTAATTTGATTACATGTAATAATATAAGTTACAGCAGGGATATTTGTCAACAACTCTGCTGAAAAATTTTTCAAACAATATTAATTTAACAATTATGATGAGAAGCTATTCATACTTGTACCTATACTTTATAATAATAAAGATATTTTAAATTAAAGGAAGGTGAATTCATTGTCCATTAGCAGCCGTTTCTCTGTCGGAATTCATATACTTTCTCTATTGGAGGTCAACAAAGGTGGCGTGAGTTCCTCAGAATATATTGCAAAAAGTGTAAATACAAATCCTGTTGTAATAAGGAAGATCATGGGCATGCTTAAAAGTGCCGGATTGGTAAACGTCAGACCAGGGATTGCTGGTGCAGAACTAGCGAGGGACTTATCGGAGATTACTCTGCTTGATGTCTATAAAGCGGTTAATGTTGTTCCGGAAAAAGAACTGTTTGGCGTACATGATAGTCCAAATCCTGCCTGTCTTGTGGGAAGAAATATTCAAGATACAATTAGCCCTCTGTTTTCTGAAGCACAGCTTGCAATGGAAAAGTCACTGGGGAATGTAACCATTGAGGACGTTGTAAAGGATATATTAAAAAAGGAAAATCAACTAAAGTAGCTCGTAAAGGTGCCTGACAGCCAGTGTGTAAGAATAAAACCCAACTTGCATTCTTTTTCACATTCTTAGTATGATAATATTGAAACCTTTTTGGGACATATCCGTATATGTAATATTACTTATGCATTAAAAAATTTAAATAGATAGGTGATCTAATTGGGCTTTACCATATTACAAATTGGAAAATATGCTTTTGACATTTATTATTGGCTCATCTTAATAGCCATTTTTGGCTCCTGGTTTCCTAAATTTCAATCATCAAAAGTTGGCGAATGGGTTTACAAGCTAGTCGAACCTTATTTAAGTTTCTTTAGGAAGTTTATTCCCCCTCTTGGGCCAATTGACTTCTCACCAATCATTGCATTATTTGCTTATCGATATTTAAGTGGTTTTGCACTAGAAGGTCTCCGGCAATCACTGAATACCATCGGGGTTTAGGAGTCCGATATACTTAATGGAAAGGGCGAACAGTGACTGGCACTGTTCGCCTTTTGGATACCTTTTTTTCGGCTTGGGCTCCCCATTACCTCTATTGGATACCTTTCTTTTGTTTTTTTCTCTGGTTCGGGCTCCAATCCCCCCTATTGGAACACTTTCTTACGCTTTTTCCATCGAAACGGGTTCCTATAACCCATATCCGCTTATTGGTGTTTTTCCGTATTAAGGGATTAAAAGAATTTTACCCGTACTTTTGCGGCTTTCTAGAAAACGATGCGCTTCTTGACCATCGCTCAAAGCAAACACAGTCGGCTTGGATACTCTAACCTTTCCTGCTTCCATCCATCGGAACAATTCGCCAGCACGGTTCATCCGTTCTTCACGGGAGGTTAGAACATTCCATAAATCCCCGCCAGTCAGCGTTTTTGACGTATCCATTAACATTCTTGGATCAATCAGAACCGGATCTCCCCCTGCCATTCCAAAAAATACGACCGTTCCGCCGATGCGAGTTACGGAAAAACTGTCTTGAATCGTTGAACCCACTGATTCATAAACCACATCCACGCCATTGCCACCGGTTTCCTCTAATACTGCGTGCACCCAATTATCGTTGTACAAGAAAACCTGATTAGCCCCTGCTTCCTTCGCAGCCGCTGCTTTTTCCACCGAAGATGTTAAACCAATCGCTCTGCCACCCAGCAGCTTAACCATTTGAACAAGGAGCTGTCCGACACCTCCGGCTGCCGCATGGATTAACACCATATCATCCTTTTTCACTGCATAACTGTCCCTCGTTAAATAGTGTGCTGTTAGGCCTTGCAGCAATATAGATGCTGCATCAGCAAATGAGATCGTTTCCGGAACAGGAATGGCTTTTTCCATTGGAACCGCTACTAACTCAGCATTTGCATATGGTACATCGGCAAATGCAATCCGATCTCCAACACTTATTCCTTGAACATTTGCTCCCGTTTTTTCTACAACTCCTGCGCCTTCGTAGCCTAAAATATAAGGTGGCTCGCCTGCAAGATGATAGTTTCCTTTTCTTCTATATATATCTGCAAAGTTCAAGCCAATTGCTTTCATTCTTACCATTATTTCATCTGGCCCTATCACCGGATCCGCGATATCAATATATTCCAGAACTTCCGGTCCTCCAAATGTATTGAATACAAGAGCTTTCATATGTATAACCTCATCTTATTGTAATTTTTCAACCACTATTATTAAATATGATTGCGATGTGAAATGCAAATGGAAGCAAGGGAACGGTTCTTATGTTCTTTTGGAGAAAACTTTGTAATGAGCAAATATCAGTCAAAACGTTTCCAGGTAAAATCCATAAAATGTATTAGGTGTCCAAAAATATATCATAAGTAACCCAAGTTCGAGACAATTTTCTAAATAATATCCAGAAAATGTCGTAAGTGCGACGTAATTGATTCAATAAGGGGTATTGGATTCATTTCTGGTAAATTTCCTGTGTGTAATGCATCCAATAAGGGCTATTGGATTCATTTCTGGTAAGTATCCTGTGTGTAATGCATCCAATAAAGGGTATTGGATTCATTTCTGGTAAATATCCCGAGAGTTATGCACCCAATAAGGGCCATTGGATTCACTTTTAATAAAAATCCAGAATGAAATGCATCCAATAAACTAATAAATTCACTTCTCATAAAAATTCCCGACTTTTTGATTCTAAATCCATTGAGACGACCACTCTTTCGGTCGCACTCGGCCCAAAATACGCATCAACCACTTCCATCAAAATTACAGGTGATTTTAATGGAAGTGGGTTTACGCAATCTTCATTTTTATGCCTATTCCTGTCAGAGCCTATATAGAAAAATCAAATAGAATACTCTACTAACTTGTTCCGTCGATTCGTTAATTCTTCAACAAGACTCTCATAATCCCTCATCTGAATCCCTAGCTTCTGCTTTCTCTCGACGATCATCCGAACGACTTCTTTAGGACTAGGTCCGCCTTGAATGCTTCTTATTTCAACGAAGTATTCCGGTGAAATGATTTTTTTCCATTCCTGCTCTGTCAGTGCTACATCGACGAATCCGCTAATCATTTCGTTAATCTCGTCAATCTTCCACTCATATAATTCCTTCCGAGCACCACTTGTTTTTTTCGAAATAAAGCTTGCTATAGAATATGCTGTTCTAAAAGAAATGCCATAGTCCCTTGCAAGAGTGTCTGCTAATTCGGTAATCGTAACGCTTGATTTATTCGCCATTTTCTTCGTATGCTCGACGTTTACCTTTAGCGTCGCAATCACGGCAACCATTAATTTCATGACCCGATTGGCCTTTGTAAATGCTCGATATAGATGGGGCTGCAGGTCATCCTCGGTATCGACAATATCGCCAAACGGGGTATTATGAATCATATTCATCGCTGCCAGGGCATCTCCATAAGCACTGCTCGCAATTGAGCGTGAGTGTTCAATCGATACGGGATTTCGCTTCTGCGGCATGATACTACTCACCTGCACATAGGGGTCGGCCACATAGAAGGAGCCAAATTCCCTTGTCACATGCTGCAAGAAATCCTGAATCCATCTTCCGGTGTTCACCATGCAAGTCATCAAGGCAGATGCCGTTTCCAGCAAATAATCGGCGCCCCCAATCGCATCATAAGAGTTTTCAATTACGATATCAAAACCTAACAGCTCACACGTCCGTGTCCGGCAAATTGGAAAACCGGTGGTGGTTAACGCAGCAGCCCCTAGCGGTGATTGATTGACTGTTTCATAGGCTGACCACAAACGTTTAATATCCCGCTGCAGTACATCATAAATGGCCAATAAATAATGTCCTAAGGTAGTAGGCTGGGCCGGCTGTGTATGCGTATAACCGGTAATATAGGTTTCCGTATGCTGCTCTGCCTGCTCCAATAGGGTATCGCTTAACCGATAAGCACTTTGCAGCAACTCCAAAAAATGCCCCCTTAATACCAAACGGTACATGGCCACACCCATATCGTTCCTGCTGCGGCCCATATGAATTTTTCCCGCTAATTCCGACCCAATTTCTTCGCCGACTTTTGCCTCCATCATGAAAAATAAGTCTTCGAACTGAGGCTGATACGATATTTGCCTAATATCCGTCCTCGCTACTTTATTAATGCCCCTTAACATCTCTCTTGCTTCATCGGTTTTAATGATGTTTTGTTCTTCGAGCATGATCACATGGGCACGATGAATATCAAACATGACATGGAATAAATAATCCCGCTGATCATTAAATACCGGCAGTAACAGTTCTTCCATATACGTTTTTCCTGGAAAAGCAGTCCCTTCCTGTTTGATAAAATCCTCTAGCTTACTCATCTTTTCATCTCCGATTTTTATATCGCAATAATGGACAGCTATTTGAAATAAAGGATACTTAACTAACTCACTTAAAAATTAATATATTTCAGTTACATTACTTTACGTAGCATGTCTTGTCCCCGTGTGTTCAGTTCCCTGAAAAGCCATACCAAAGGGACTGTTTTATTTTTAGACATAGATTATTAAGATATCGTTTTGCTATAATAATAGTAGCCCCCAATCACCTCCAGTAAAAGTCTCCGCAGATAAAAGGGGCATGTTAAAAAAACCTATAGGAGGCTACTCTATGTATCAAATTAAAGGAAAAGAGAAAATCTTCGTTTACACAGGTCCCGATGGCTCTGGAAGAAAAACGATTGCCAAAATGGTCGCGACCGCATTTGATATGGAAACCGTTCTCTCTTACACTACCCGTTCCCCCCGGCATTATGAAAAAAATGGCGAAGACTACCACTTTGTTACTGAAGAAATCTTCAAACAGATGCAATCACAACAGGAATTTCTTGAAAGTGTCGAAATCGATGGCATTCATTATGGCATTCGTGAACAAGATATCGTTGAAGCATTTCAAAACCATGATTACGTCTATTTGACTCTAAATCCCGAAGGTACGGAAAAGTTAAAAACGATGTACGGTAATGGCGTCGTGCGTATTTTTATTTATTCCAATCGTGATACGGTTATTCAAAGACAGCAGGACCGCCAAGATAATGCTGAAGTTATTGAGCGGCATTTGACCCATTATGATGAAATCATGAGCTATAAAAATAGCTGTGAACATGCCTTTGAAAACTATGATTCCCCACAGGTTGCTTACCAAATTAGCGAATTGATTGAAACCTTTTTAGATAGGGATCTTACTGTAACAGATTATTGAGATATTCTAATGAAATTAGGCGGACAGTGCCAATCACTGTTCGCTTTTTTTGTACCTTTTTAATTAAACATTCGTTTTTGTTAAGTTTTTTATAGTAGAGCCTATTATCATCATGTACTGGACATATGATGTGCAAATGTGTTATATTATATTAGTTACCTTGAGTAACTATTACTTTCACTAACTATTTTTAAAAAAAGAGGTGTTTGCAATTAAGACTTCGCAAAAATTCTTTCACCAATTATTGATGCTGTACAGACCCTTTGAAAATAAGCTGAATGTCCATCTCGCTGAACATCAGCTATATAGAGCGCAATGGACCATTTTGTACTACTTAGCAAATATCGGAACAGCTACGCTTGTGGAGCTATCCCATTATATGAGTGTCGAGAAACCGACCGTTACTAGAACGATTTTTCGCTTGGAAGAACTAGGTTATGTAGAGCATGTTCCTGGCAAAGACAAACGCGAAAAAAGAATGCAGCTTTCAGAAATGGGAAGGCATGTATATAAAGATGTCCGTGTGACGATTGACCAATTCGAACAAGAAATTTTAAAAGGGATCTCGGAGGATGAACAAAACGAAGCCATCCGGATTATGGGGGAAATACAAAAAAACATGACAAGATAAGGGGATATGGAAGTGAATCAATCAAGAACTAAATTATGGACAAAGGATTTTATTATCGTTTCCACCATCAACTTTTTAGTAACTATTATCTTTTATTTATTAATCGTGATCATTGGCATGTATGCAGTTGATCAATTTCATGCATCTACCAGTCAGGCCGGACTTGTTACAGGAATTTTTATTATCGGTTCATTAATTGGAAGGATGTTAATCGGACGCTTTATTGAGTCGATTGGCCGCAAGAGAACGCTGTTCATTGGTAGTGTCTTCTTTATTTTGACAACACTTTTGTATTTAATACATGTAAATATTAGCTTCCTGTTAATTACCCGTTTATTACATGGTATTGCAGCAGGTATGGTGGGTACCGCAACAGGGACTATTGCAGCCCAGATTATCCCTGCAACACGAAAAGCAGAAGGCATCGGCTACTTCAGCATGAGTGCGACACTAGCTGCTGCTATTGGCCCATTCATCGGGCTTTATATGACCCAGCATACCAATTTCCAAATGATTTTTATCTTCTCACTTGCCTTAGGAGTCATTAGTTTGATTACTACATTTTTGGTAAATGTGCCTGCATTAGAAGTAACAGTGAAACCAGACGAACTCAAAGGCTTCAAGCTTTCAAACTTTATTGAACCAAAGGCACTGCCAATCGCGTTCGTAACCCTAGTGGTTGCCTTTTGTTATTCAAGTGTGCTTTCATATATTAATTTCTATGCGAAAGAAATTAACCTGATTAGTGCAGCCAGCTTTTTCTTCCTTGTGTATTCAGTCGCCGTATTACTATCGCGCCCATTCACAGGCCGCATTATGGACTTAAAAGGTGCGAACTCTATTATGTATCCTGCCTTTATCATCTTTGCTGCCGGTATGGTGCTTCTAAGTTCAGCAAACACTAGCATTACTTTACTTTTAGCCGGAGCTCTTATTGGCCTTGGATTCGGAAATATGCAGTCCAGCACCCAGGCAATCGCAGTAAAATTAACACCACCGCATCGAATGGGATTAGCCACTTCAACCTTTTTTATTTTCCTTGACGCAGGACTTGGATTTGGGCCCTATTTACTTGGATTCATCATCCCAGTAACAGGCTACAGTAAACTGTATGTCATCCTTGGCGTTGTTGCCCTAGCATCTTCAATTCTCTACTACTTGTTACATGGTAAGAAGGAACATGCTGCAAAGGCGAAAGTCAATATTTCAAATGCAGTTTAACTAAGATGAAAAAATGGCGAACAGTGCGCGTCACCGGTTCGCCATTTTTTCATCTTAGACTTATTGAAATCTCCAAAATCCATTCATCATTTCAAAAATCTCACTTTGTCCGTTCCCGGTCAGGTTTACTAAGAAAGGGGTTTCCCCTTTTTCTTTCAACACCGTTGCAGCGATTCCCTCCCCAAGTGGTGAGCAAAACAACAGCTTCGTTCCCGCCAATTCTAATTTCCTGCACCTCGCATTAATGGACGAATCTGCAAATTCTTCCCCTTGTTTAAGATCAAATAGCCTTCCCCATGTGGTTAAAGTTTGCTCCAAGTGATGAACAACAAAGCCGACACTCTCAAATTGTAGTTTCCCCGCCGGGTGTGACTCAATTAAGCCCTGTTCCTCTAATTCCAAATATCTTTCCTCATCGGACTTTTCCCATTGAATAAAAAATGGCAGTTCCAGCTCGTTCTCCGTGGCCTCAGGAAAAAGCAGCGACCATTTAATAACTTGTCCATCATCACGCATTCGTTGGCCAGGGAGCGGACCGTACACCTTGAATCCTTCCGCTTTAAGGTTTACGGCTAATTGTTCTATATTAGTTGTACGAAGGGCAATTCTAGCAGGTCCCTCCTGCTTTTTCCCTGCCAAATGCTCCACGATATGAGTAATCAGGCGGTTTTCATCCTGTTTCTCCGCCACTGGCAAATTTTCAATTCCCAAAAACTCAATGTAACTTAAACCAAAGTATGTGAGTGAATTATAGGTGCCCCAAAATTCATGACGACCGCCATTGACAGCGTGGATCCCTTTTTGTATTAAAAAAGGAATGGCTTCCTCCGGCTTATTAGAAAAAAAGACTAAATGATCAAAGGAAAATGACATGCTTTTGCTCCTTTCTTTATTTTAGGCTTAGGACTGTATGAAGATTTCCGGCGAATTATTTCATGTCTTGCATAAGAAGGGATTGAAGTAAATATGATTACAATAAGCATCCTAATGAAGGGGTTGTTCTAAATGGCCATTTTTAATAAAATCGCGTTATTTTTTGTGATTTTGTATTCTGTTATCATTATTATAAATACTTATATAGGTGAAAGTGAAAGGATTCAATCCAATGTGATGTACTTTTTAATGAATGGCTTTGCCTATATTGTATCAGCATTAGAAGTGGAAAAGGAAAAACAGATTGTTTTTGTAACGGGAGATTAAATTTATATTTGCTGCATTAGGGTTTTAATTAACGTTTGATTAGCTATTACGTTTTGTTCCAGCGTGGTTTCACTGAAATCTTCGTCGATTAGTTCAGAAGAGTAGATTCGCTCTCCGTCAAAGCCAAGCCATACTAATTAAGTTTATAAAAAGTCTTTATTTTGGAATAAAAGCCGATTTGATTCGGCTTTTCCTGTATAATGAATCCTATTCCGCTTTTGCATATGATCTTTCTTTAAGAGAAACCCTATAGATAAGGCGAATAATATAAAAAATGAGGTTCCTATATGAGTAAAAGAAGTTTTGGACAATACCCTTTAAGCAATGAAATAACAAGAGCGCTTGCAGTGTTAAAATATGAAGCACCTACAGAGGTCCAACGAGAAGTGATTCCCTCAGCATTGGAAAAGCACGATCTTATCGTAAAATCCCAAACAGGGAGCGGCAAGACAGCAGCCTTTGGGATCCCTATATGTGAAATGATGGAATGGGAAGAAAAAAAGCCACAGGCCTTAATTCTCACTCCTACTAGGGAACTTGCGGTTCAAGTTCGCGATGATATGACGAATATTGGCAGGTTCAAACGAATTAAAGCAATGGCCGTTTACGGGAAAGAACCTTTTTCGAAGCAAAAGGAAGAATTGAAGCAAAAAAACCATGTTGTCGTGGGGACACCAGGGCGTGTCATCGACCATATCGATAGAGGAACGCTAGATCTAGGCCAGGTTCAGTATCTTGTTATCGACGAAGCGGATGAGATGCTGAATATGGGTTTTATTGATGAAGTTGAGGCAATAATAAAAGAACTTCCATCCAACAGAGTCACAATGATCTTTTCCGCTACATTGCCGAAGGATGTTGAAACTCTCTGCTATAAGTATATGAAAGAGCCCTTTCATATTGAGATTGAAGCTACTGGCATTACTACGGATACAATTGACCATCGATTAATCGATGTAAATGATGAAGAGAAACTTTCCGTACTTAAAGATGTTACTATCGTTGAAAACCCTGACAGCTGTCTAATTTTTTGTAAGACGAAAGAACATGTTGAAACTGTATACGCTGAATTGGAAGCATCCAACTATTCATGTGAAAGACTTCATGGAGGGTTAGAACAACAAGATCGGTTTGCCGTGATGGACGGGTTCAAAATGGGGAATTTCCGATACCTAGTGGCCACCGATGTTGCTGCAAGAGGGATCGACATTGATAACGTGACGCTAGTGATTAACTATGACGTACCGATGGAAAAAGAAAGCTATGTCCACCGCACAGGCAGAACCGGACGAGCTGGAAATAAAGGAAAGGCCATAACGTTTGCCACGGCCTATGAAGGAAAATTCATTAAAGCGATTGAAAGATATATCGGCTTTGAGATTCCTTTAATGGAGGCCCCAAAACCACAGGAAGTGGTTGGTGGAAAGGCGGCCTTTGAAGAAAAGATCAGCGGCCGCCGAGTGGTCAGGAATAATAAAACAGCCCGCATCAACCAAGATATCATAAAACTCCATTTCAGCGGCGGCAAAAAAAAGAAGATTCGTGCGGTCGATTTTGTTGGAACCATTGCGAAAATTCCCGGAGTAACAGCTGAAGATATCGGCATTATTACGATCCAAGACCATTTATCCTATGTGGACATTCTAAATGGAAAGGGCTCACTTGTACTACAAGCCATGGAGAATGCCACAATCAAAGGAAAGCGGCTAAAAGTCAGCATAGCAATTAAATAAGAAAACTGGAAAAGGGTGCCTGTCACCATAAGCACTACCTCCGTGGTAGTAATGGTGTCAGGCACCTTTTATTGCCATTACGGTTGCCCTATGTGGACGGGTGTTGCTGACGGAAGCTTGGATGCAATCGTAGCTGCCTGGTTACCTTCCACACATGAGGACTACTATAAAAAGTACAAAGGTAAGTTTGAAGACCTCGGTGAGAACCTTACAGGTACAAAGCTTGGCCTAGTCGTTCCAGCCTACATGAACATTGATTCAATTGAAGATTTAAAATAAACATACGCATTTGAAAAAGCTCACTCAAAAAGCTGTTAACTATGGCCTTTTGAGTGAGCTTTCTTTTTTTAATCAGAAACTAAGATTTTTGGATTCATTGCTCTATAGTCTATAATCAATTTAACCAACCTTAGTAAAAAGGTGATCATATGACAAATATTAGAGATTTAGCTAAGATGGCTGGGGTTTCCGTCACAACAGTATCACGTGTACTAAATAACCATCCATATGTGAGTGAGGAAAAAAGGAACGCAGTTTTAGCCGCCATTAAGGAAAGTAATTATCAGCCAAATATTAATGCCATCCATTTAAGCATGGGAAAAACCTTCCTTGTCGGTGTGGTTGTGCCTTTCATTGACCATCCTTATTTTGCCCTTTTAATCAAAGGGATGGCAATGGAAGCATTGGAAAACAATTATAAGCTGGTATTATTTCAGTCCAACTACGAAAAGGCAAGAGAGTTGGATGCCCTACAAATGCTTAAACAAAAGCAGATTGATGCATTAATTATTTGTTCAAGAATCTGCGGCTGGTCCATAATTGAAGAATTTACGTCTTATGGTTCGATTGTTTTGTGTGAAGACACAAGAGGAAAAAACGTTTCTTCCACATATATCGACCACTATAAAACATTTATATTTGCCTTACAATACTTATATCAAAAAGGCCATCGAAAAATTGGCTATAGCATTGGTCGCAAATCAGGCTCAAATAGTAAATTTAGAGGAAAGGCTTTTAAGGATTTTGTTAAAGACTATCTGCTGCCATATGAACCTGCCTATATTTTTGAAGATTGTCTATACTTTGAAGATGGTGAACGAGTCATTACCCAGATCCAAAAAATGGCGGACCCGCCCACTGCTTTATTAATTACAAGTGATGAAGTGGCAGCCGGAATTGTCACCTGTGCCCAGCAGCAAAATATTTCAATACCAAGTGACCTCGCCATTATTGGTTTCAATAATCAACCCATCGCAAAAATGATGAACATCACCACGATTGAGATTCCACTTGTGGAAATGGGCAGGAAGCTATTTTTGCAAGGAATAGCTGAAGGCCAGGTGGTCTATCAAGAGATTCCCGTAACATTAATTGAACGCAATACTGTTTAAAATTTGATGAAGCAAAAATACTTTCAGCAAATCACTTGACCTGAAACGGGTTTCATAAAATATGCTATTTCTGTAAGACGATACAACACCAAGTCGGCGTGATTGGCTTAACCAAGCGTAACGGCGGTGTTGTATTTTACGGAGGTGCAGGAAAATGAAAAAACCAATTGTGTTTTTTGATATTGATGGAACTTTATTAAATGAAGAAAAAAAAATTCCAGCTTCAACGAAAAAAGCTGTACGCTTACTCCAAGAGCACGGCATTCATACCGTTATTGCCACTGGACGTGTTCCGAAAATGTTTTATTGGATTCAACAGGAACTAAGTATTGATTCATATGTTGCGATGAATGGACAATATGTTGTATTTAATGGACAAGAAGTTTACGCGAATCCGATTAACTCTGAAAGGCTGCATTCCCTTTCAACTATGACAGCTAGCAATGGGCATGCTTTGGCCTACTGCAGCCACCTTGATTATAAGGTTAGTAAAAGCAACCATCCATTTATCGAGGCTGGTTTTGATTCATTGATGATGCCCTATCCTGAGGTAGATGAAGAGTATTATAAACATTTGTCCATTTATCAAGGCCATCTCTACTGCGACCTTAGTGACGCACAAATGTATTTTGATCATTTCCCTGATTTCAGTTTTGTTAAATGGCATGACAATGCCTATGATATTCTTCCTAAAGGGGCTTCTAAAGCGGTCGGTATCAGCAAAATGCTGGAGGTCTTGGGTATCAATAAAGAGGACAGCTTTGCTTTTGGCGATGGATTGAATGATTTGGAAATGCTGACAATGGTTGGAATGGGTGTTGCTATGGGAAATGCGGTTCCTGAAGCAAAGGCTGCAGCGGATTACATCACAACCTCGTCATCTGATGATGGGATTCTTAATGGTCTTATAAAGGTTGGGTTATTGAAATGGACTTAGCTGGTATATAAATGGATAGAAACGAACAGTGCCTGGCACTGTTCGTCATCCAATTTTAAAAAAACTCTAACACTCTTCAACAGTTGCGATGTAAGGTAAATTTCTGTACATTTGCGCGTAATCAATCCCGTAACCCACAATGAATTCATCCGGAATTACAAAACCGACGTAATCAACAGGTAATTCCACTCGTCTTCTTTCAGGCTTGTCTAAAAGGGTGCAAATTTTAATTTGTTTTGGCTTATGCATGTTCAAGTGTTCCCGTAAAAAATGCAAAGTTAATCCGCTGTCGATAATATCCTCTACCACTACTACATTCTGATTCGTAATGTCCGTATCCAGATCCTTTAACAGCTTTACCTTTCCAGTCGTTTCTGTCTGATCGCTATAGCTGGAAACAGAAATAAAATCGACTTTCACATCCCCCTTCATCTCGCGAATTAAGTCAGCGGAAAATACAAAAGATCCTTTAAGTACAACGATGAGAAAGATTGGTTCATTGTTAAAATCATTTTCAATTTCCTCAGCTAGTTTTTTCACTCTTTGTTTAATTTCAGGTTCTGAAATCATCTTATCTTTGATTCTGTATGCCACGAACGATCCCTTCTTTCAAATTACTCTAAAAATCTAATCACTCTTAATACCCGGCATTTTAACATTAATGCTTTAACAAGTCCACTAGATATGATAGAACAGGCTCCATTAAAGAATGACTGAATAAAATAATACATCTTCCCTTATTAAATCCTATTAGTGGGCAGAAGAATGATTGAAAAACTAATCGGGAGGTATCAGCGTTGCAGTACCAAGTTCCAATACAGCAAAATGTGGGGAAAATGTATGGGTATGCAGGTCACGAACATCGTGATTTACGGCTCTACCGCACCTATTATCATCACTATCCTTACCATTTCTACCCTTATTTTCAGCCATATTACTATCCTGGTCCAAGACCCTTCTATCCATATCCTTGGTATGGTAATAATAATAATGGCAATGGTTTCGATTATGATTTTGATTTTGATTAAATGAAGAAAGGCACCTTCTACACATGGAAGGTGCCTAATTTTAATTTACATGCTGCCCGAATGTAAACTTATTCAATTTAATTATACTATTATGCAAGACTATTGAGTTATTTGATGGGCCTAAATGGACTCGAACCATCGACCTCACGCTTATCAGGCGTGCGCTCTAACCAGCTGAGCTATAGGCCCATATGATGGAGCGGGTGATGAGAATCGAACTCACAACATCAGCTTGGAAGGCTGAGGTTTTACCACTAAACTACACCCGCATAAAAAAAGTGGAATGGCTGGGCTAGCTGGATTTGAACCAACGCATGTCGCAGTCAAAGTGCGATGCCTTACCGCTTGGCTATAGCCCAACAATTAAAAAATGGGGCGGCTGATGGGAATCGAACCCACGAATGCCTGAACCACAATCAGGTGCGTTAACCACTTCGCCACAACCGCCGTAATATATATATCAATAGTAGTTACCTACTAGGAAAAAAGATGGCGGTCCGGACGGGACTCGAACCCGCGACCTCCTGCGTGACAGGCAGGCATTCTAACCAACTGAACTACCGGACCAAATTGCGGGGACAGGATTTGAACCTGCGACCTTCGGGTTATGAGCCCGACGAGCTACCAGACTGCTCCACCCCGCGACGATAAAAATAGTAATAAAAATAGTAATAAAAATAGATGGGATTTTTATGGAGGAGGAAGAGGGATTCGAACCCCCGCGCGGTTTGACCCGCCTGTCGGTTTTCAAGACCGATCCCTTCAGCCAGACTTGGGTATTCCTCC